>JAAZIL010000046.1 GCA_012800885.1 Candidatus Dojkabacteria bacterium | reverse complement strand
TCCTGTTTCTAAACGGTGAAACAGAGATATTTGCTAAAGGGGAGGATATACGGAAATATACTCATATACTATTTAGAGGACATGATTTACACAATGAACTACAGTATCACTTCAAAAGATATATAGTTGATTTTATTGATCAATATAATATAGATAACCCTGAAAAAAAGATATTAGTACAAAATAGCGAAACTATTAAAAAATTAACTTATTATAATAAAATAGAGCTTGCTCTATTCTGTTCAAAACACAAAATCCCCTACTTTAATACATATTTTAGAGTAGATGGTAACTACCTATCACACAGAGAATTCTTAAATGCTTTTCCATTAATAATGAAAGACTACTCTGGTAAAAAT
Organism: Candidatus Dojkabacteria bacterium; assembly: GCA_012800885.1. Lineage (GTDB taxonomy): Bacteria > Patescibacteriota > Dojkabacteria > SC72 > SC72 > UBA5209. The sequence goes on along the minus strand of JAAZIL010000046.1, from coordinate 11,877 downwards.
AGACTTGAACTTATTGATGGAGAGATAAAAATTAAGAAAAATGTTTTTAAAATAATTAATGAAGATGGATATAGGCAAGAATCTATAAAAGATTTAGATCACTCTAGGATGTTCATACAGGAGTTCTCACCTAGTAAAATGGACATGAGAATATTTGTTAAAATGGGTAAGGTTATAGGAGGCTGGAAGAGGGAAGCAACAGATGGTTTCATGACAGTAAGTGGAGGGAAATATACTATGTATAATGAACCTGAAGCTCCTATTAAAGAGCTCTCTAAAAATGTTGCACGTTTGCTTGAGGCGGATTTTATTGCTGTAGATATTATGATGTATAAAAACAAACCATTACTACAGGAGATAAGTTTACACCCTGGATTTAAAGCATATGAAACAAAAATACCAGGTAAACCTATTAATATCGCAGAAGAGATAATAACTGCTTTTAAAGATTAAATCCCTATATCCTTAAAAATATCTCTCCAAAGCTCTTTATTAGGTACAATTTTAGCTTTCGGAATTAATCCATCATCTACCCATTGACACTGTTTAAAGTCAATCTTACCTGCATAAAGTTTCTCATACAGAGATTTATCTCTCTCTAATCTTCTTCTTACTTTTCTAAATCCTCTAAAATACACTACATCTTTACAATATATTCCTGGATAACTAGTATCTCCTAGTCCTCTTTTTACCCTGTATGTTGCACTAAATGCACTACCTTTAGGAAGTACTCCTAGCATAGAGTTATACAACTGTCTAAATGATAACTTCTCCCCTATATATATACCCCATACTAATGCAGCTTTTCTTTTCAACCATCCTAGTGTTAAAAGATCCATATATGATTCGTTGTAAGTAGCTAACCCTTCTTCCACATCTAAATAACCTGGAAGATTTGCTTTAGATAGAGCTTCAAAACCACTATTCAAGCCGTTTACTGATCTTAACACATGAGTACCAACCTCATGAACAATAGTCTTTTTTAATTTAAACTTAGATCTCTCAATATTTGGATCTACTAAAACCTCCCTCCTTTTAACACCTATCTTAACCATATTCTTAGCAATATTCATTGATTTAGCAACCTTCCAATCATCTAGGTTAAGAGCTTCAAACACCAAGTTAAATATCTCTTCTATCTCTTCATACCCAAGCATATCTCTCTGTCTCATCTTTGGATATTTCACCAAATTGTATCCATCAACTTTTCCTCTTAATACTCTGGAAGAATTATTAAATAGTAAGAGAGATGGTTTACCGTATTTTTTTACAGAGTATTCACTTACTAGTTCATTATTCCCAACAGAGTGCATTAAATCATCTGAATCTTTCTTAGATTCAATTAACTCAATGTAAAAAGCAGATATACGAGGATCTACATCTGAGATGGTTTTTAGTGATGTTAACTCCTTTAGAATATCCTTGTTCTTGTTTTTAACAATTCTGTATGTAAAATTAGGTTCATATATCTCAGAATCAAAGAATTTCTCCCTCTCTTCTTGAAGATTTAAAGGAGTAAAAACTAAACTAGTAGGAAGCCTCAATTGGGAGAGATACTTAGTTACTTCATCTAATTTCATAGATGTTTTACCCGATTTAGTAAATATATTCATATTTATGTGATTGATTTATTAAATACAAATGTACGCTCCTGTGAAGCTATTAACTCCAGTGCTATACCGGTTCCATTAGCAACACAGTACATAGGTTCATCTGCAACATAGGCAGGAACTCCAATTGCTTTTGCAAAAAGCTTATCCAAATTCCTTAACTTAGATGTACCACCACTCATAGCTATACCTCTATCCATTATATCAGCAGAGAGTTCAGGTGGAGTCCTCTCTAGTACACTCTTAATACTGTTAATAATACTAAGAAGAGGTCTTTTAACAGCAGAAGCAATATCATTAGAATCTACTGTAATAGCTTTGGGTAAACCAGCCCCTATATCCCTACCCCTTACCTCCATACTTTTAGGATTTTTTACATCTATAGCAGAACCTATTCTAATCTTAATATTCTCTGCAGTCTGATCTCCAATTAAAACACCTTTCTTTCTTTTCATATAGTTGATTATTGCATCATTAATTGCATCTCCAGCTATTCTTAAAGAATCATACTCAACAATACCATCCAGAGATATTACAGCTATCTCAGCAGTTCCTCCACCAAGATTCACAATTATATTCCCAGAGGACGTCTCTATAGGTAAATTAGCACCCAGAGACGCTAGCAGAGGTTCTGGTAACATTGTAATTTTTCTAGCACCAGCACCTGTACCTGCTTTAAGTACAGCCCTCTGTTCAACTGTAGTAATACCTGCTGGTACACTTATAATAATCTCTGGTTTTAAAAATTTGTACTTACCTAATGCTTTGTTAAGAAAATATTTTAACAACGCCTCTGTTACTCTAGAATCTGCTATTACCCCATTTCTTAAAGGCCTTTTCGCAACAATATTCTCTGGTGTTTTACCTATCATCTTTTTTGCATCAGAACCAACCGCTATTATCTTGTACGTATTTACATCAATAGCAACAACTGTAGGCTCAACAAAGGCGATACCTTCACCTTGAACAAAAACAATTGAATTAGCTGTACCTAAATCTATACCTAATTTCTTTACTATCATTGCCAATTATACCAATAAAAGAGGATACGGGATATGATATACTTATCTACTATGAAAAAGAAGAAATTAGATGAAAGACAGATCCTTACTTTAGTCTCTCTCTTTGTAACAATATTTGTCTATGTAGGGGCTGTTGCTATTTTCTTCTATGCCAACGGTTGGAGAATTGATCCCTTTAGTAAATCAGTATTCAAAACAGGTGTATTAACTGTACAATCAGAACCTTTTCTAGCTAATCTATACATTAATAATAATATTAAGGGTAGAACACCTAAAAGTGTTAGTTTACCTATCGGTATATACGATATATCGGTATCAAAAACAGGATATATTACTTGGAGAAAAGATGTTGAGATAAAAGAGGAGAAATCAACACCAGTATACCCTTGGTTAATAAGAGAGAGTGCCACAAAACAGAATATCTTCTTACTACAAGACTCAAAATATATTAACTCATGGGTTGATGAGAGCTCTTCTTACATATACTTCCTAACATACAATACAATCCCAAATATCATACTACCAGACAGCAATACATATATATACTCTCTCTATAGATTTGAACTTAATACCTCATTCTGGAATATGAGTACCAACCCTTCAATTATTCTAACCTTAGAATATACTGATATACAGCCTCAAATAGAGCTACTACTCTCTCCTAATGGTACTCTAAGTATATTAACAATTAAAGAGGATGATACTACCAAATACTATCTACTTGATTCTGCGAGTAAGAATAATACACTAGATACTCTCAATGAATTAAATATTGAGATGTTTTCTACATATACAACCACTTGGTCTAAGGACAGTCACTATTTACTCTTTGAATCAGAGAATGACCTAATCTCTCTTGATATATCAAAAAATACTAGATACTTACTACTTAAGAAAGAACCTAAACAAGAATATATATGGACAACAGATGAACAAGGTTTCTTCTACTATCTACTAGAGAATCAAGAACAACTCTATGAGAATGTATACCATTACTCATTAATACAAGAACATATGGATGGTTCAAACAAGAAAGTCCTTCTTAAAGATATGTTCTTCCAGCAACAGAGAGAATATATTACAAAATATCAACAAGATACAGGTAGTGGGAAATATGCCCCTTTTAAGAACTCTCCTGAGAGTACAAAAAGTGTGGGTAGAATAGAGAGTATAGATGTAAACCAAGAGGCAAAAGGTATCTATATAGATACTCAGACCTCTTCCTACTGGTACAATATTACTACAAACAAATACCATTTAATTTCACCATCCCCTTCTAAATTAATCAGTTTCTCACCTAATAGCTACAAGCTACTTTTTAAAACCACTCCTAGTTTCAGTATCTTTACTTTTCTTAAAGATCCTGGTGATCATACTGTAAGTATAGGGGCAAAAGAAGTTATCAATATTGAGAAAGAAGTGGAGACACTCAACTGGGTTTCTAACTCTCTGTATCTCTGGTATCTGAATAATAACAGCATGTACATTATAGATGTTGATGGTGATAACAAGATAGAGGTATTAACAGATATGGAAGATATTAAGTATATCTCTCTAAATACCTCTCGAGATAGAATATCCTCTTTTACGGTGAGAGGTATTGATGAGAATAGTGATGAGATAGCAATAGACTCACTCTTAATAAGATAAGTTACTTCTTCTTTTTCTTCTCTATTGTTACCTTCTCTGTAGCGTAGAAATTCTTCTTAAAACCCTTTCCAAACATCATCTCTGTATGAGCTTGGAGATAAGGAATAAAACCGAAAGTTAACATCTGTACAGCTATTAATGCTACCTCACCAAAATCTAAAATATTCCTCCATAAAGGCCAGTCTTTAGGAATAGGTATAATCTTTCTTCTGTAATATATAAGGAAGGCATTACAGATTACTAGAAGACTTAGAAGAAAACTCATTGCAGTAGGAAGATTGTAAGCCGCTGATGTATAAGTATAGTGTTTACTAAATAGACCAAGTAAGTCTAGACCGATAGTCATGAGATACACTACTGTAAAGAAGAGAATATGGTTTTTTACTATGGCAAGAATCATATTAATTTTCCAATTAAGTGGTATATCTTTCTCATAAATTAAAGCTGCAAAAGTAACTGGGAATATGATGATACCCCAACCCCATCTATGTTGCTGTTTGTAAAATGACTTGTACGATTTAATAACTGTTTCATTCTCTACAGCATCACTACTACTAGGTAGATATACCTCCTCTCCTCTAAAATTACCTTTGTATCGAACAATAGCATTCCAGAAGAAGGTTGTATCATCAATTCCTAGTTGTGGATCCCAGTAGTATACTTCTTCTAATGTTTTTAAATTAACTACATAAGAAGAGAACGTAGCTTTTGAGCTAAATATATGATTTGAGAAAGGAGATACTTCATACTTCTCAGTAGTCCAATTGTGTATCGATACTAAAGTTAACATAGTAGATTGAACACGTATTAGTACAGGTACTCTCCAGATATTGTTATTCAGTGTATAAATAGCACTTGTATAGTATTTATGATCTGGATCATCTACCGTTAAGTATTTGTAAGTAACAGCCGATAGATATTTAGGGTGTGGCCTTAAATCACAATCACATGTAATTAGCATATAGTTGTGTATGTTCTCTCCTTCATCTTCTAACTTCTTAACAAATTTTCTCATAGCCCAATTAATATTTGCACCTTTTACTCCTGCAACCTCTCCCTCTATACCTGCAGGATGTACATAGTACTGCATACTAGCAAACATATGTTTGTATTTTTTCTTCAATTTCTCAAAATTTGGAATCTGAATATCCTCTGCAGTTCTCTCTTCCATAGCAACAATCACATGTATCTTCTCTGACCCTACATCACTCTTACTCCACGCTTCAAAAGAAGGCTCTAGTACCTCTATACCCTCTTTGTACACAGGACAGAGGTATATATACTGTAACTGTTCAAATCTCTCCCTATTTACCTCCTTAATCTTCTTAACAAAGTCTGTTTGTAAATCTCTATCCATCCTTTTAACACCTAAAGCTACCCCTACTACAAATTTAATTCCTCTGTAAACCCAATAAATTATTAAGTAAGAGATGTAGAATACAAATACCTGTTCCCACCCTAACAGAGCAAAAATTAATGGGGAGAGAACAAAAAACCAAATAATTGAACCCGGTATCATCTCTAGTACCCTTCTTAACCATCTAGGAGCCTTGTGATGGTACCCATCTTCTCTATCTGGGGGTTTAAGTTGCTCTACTGTAATATTATCTGTCATCAACCTAGTATATATCTAATTAAATAAGTCTGCACCCGGTCGGAATCGAACCAACAACCTACGCGTTAGGAGTGCGTTGCTCTATCCTATTGAGCTACGGGTGCATAGTATAAATAAAGTATATGAGTTTCAACCATTATATCAAGAAGAATAGAGATTTTCACCTTTATCTAAAACACTAATGGCTTAGTTAATAAGATCTCTAATCAATATATAGCTGAGGAAAAACTTCTTCTCTGTTCTTACAGAGGAAATCAGCATTCTCTAATGAATCCTTGCTTACACCAGATGACAAACTCATATTCATTATTATACTCTGACAACCCTTATCACATTTCCCCACTATACTCTTCGCTATCTCCTCATCTGGGCTTTCTAAGTATATATCACATAAACATAGAGCTGTCTCTCTCTCTGCATTTAGTTTGTAAAATTCTGTTGTAGGACAATGATTAGATGTTACTTTTTGGCATAAAAAACGTGGTACCACATACCTTCGATAACTTGAAGAACACCCATGTTCCTCTATTCTGGTATTAATATATACTCCATGCCAAGAGAAAAAGAGAACTAAAAGGAAAAGAGGAAAGACAAATATAAATAGCTTTTTCCAAACTTTCATAATATATATAAAAAATATATTCTTAAAAAAACTATACCAATTTCCTCTATCTCTTGCAATATATCCACTGTATGAATACGAAGATCTTAAACTTCTTATGGTATAATATAAATCGGTATGAACAGAGAATATATTGATATTAAAGGAGCGAGAGAACACAATCTTAAGGATGTATCTCTTCAAATTCCTAAAAACAAAATAATTGTATTTACTGGAGTATCAGGAAGTGGTAAATCTTCATTAGCCTTTGACACCCTCTATGCAGAAGGACAGAGAAGATATGTTGAGTCTCTATCCTCTTATGCTAGGCAGTTCCTCGGTCTTATGCACAAACCAGATGTAGACTTCATTACAGGTCTCCCTCCAGCGATATCAATTGACCAGAAAACAACAGGTACAAACCCTAGGTCAACAGTAGGCACAATTACAGAGATCTATGGGTATCTAAGACTCCTTTTTGGACATATTGGACAACCTCATTGCCCTAAATGTGGAGAGATAATATCTTCACAGAGTATCCAAGAGATTACAGAACAAATAATAAAGCTAGTTAACAAAAACAGGGCAAATTTTCAGATACTCTCTCCATTAGTCAAAAACAGGAAAGGTGAATACAAGGCCCTACTCTCAAAATTACACTCAAAAGGTTTCGCAAGAGTAAACATTGATGGTGATATATATCATTTGGATGATATTGAGGACCTTAATATGGATACTAATGTTAAACATTCAATTGACTTAATAATAGATAGGCTAACTTACGGCATGGTTAAGGATGATAAGGAAGGATTTAAGAAGAGATTAATAGACTCTCTGGAACTAGCTAGCTCTCTCTCGGACGGAGAGATAAAAATTGTAATTGGTAATAAAGAGTACTTCTTTTCAGAGAAAAACACATGCTTTAGATGTCAGATCTCTTATCCTAAAATTACTCCTACATCCTTCTCTTTCAATGCACCAGAGGGAGCTTGTAGCAAGTGTTCCGGTTTAGGAGTAATTAATGAGATCGAAATATCTAAGGTATACAATCCTAGTTTAACAATTAGAGAAGGCGGTATCTTCCCTTGGGGTAATAAAACAACAAAAGACTCATGGATAACAAGGGTACTGGAAAGTGTAGCTAAACAACATAATTTTAATCTTGAAACACCTATAGGTAGATATCCTAAAGAGATTTTTAACTTACTATTCTTCGGAGAAGGTACTAAGGACTCATACACTATTGAATATACAAATAGGTTCGGAAGAAAAAGAATACACGATGTAAAGTATGAGAGTGTAACAGAGGAAATGAAAAGGCTCTACAGAGAAACTGATTCAGAGTTCAGAAGAGCTGAGATAGAGAGATATATGAGAGAGATGATTTGTGACAGTTGCAACGGTAATAGGCTTAAACCTTACTCCCTAGCTGTTACTATCGGTAAATACAATATTATTGAGATGACAACCTTGCCTATAGATACACTTAGAGAGTATCTTACTAATCTCTCCTTACAAGGAAATAGGAAAGATATAGCCAAGCCTATCATCAAAGAGATTAACACAAGGCTTGAATTCCTTGTTAATGTCGGACTTAATTACATTACACTATCCAGAAAAGCAAATACACTATCTGGAGGAGAATCACAGAGAATCAGATTGGCCTCTCAGATCGGCACAGGGCTTACAGGAGTCCTCTATGTTTTAGATGAACCATCTATCGGTTTACATCCTAAAGATTTGGATAGATTACTCCGTTCAATTGAATCACTACGGGATAGTGGCAACACCGTCATAGTGGTTGAACATGACAGAGAAACGATAGAGAGAGCTGATTGGATTGTAGATATAGGGCCAGAGGCAGGAAGAAAAGGAGGAAAGATAGTCGCACAAGGAACTCTTAAAGATATTAAGCATTCTAATTCACTTACTGCTAAATACCTAACTAAATCCCTTGTTGTAGGTAGGAATATAGAACATAAGTTAAACTTAGATCTCTCTTCAAAAGAAAAAATAGTGTTATCAGATGTAACAACAAACAATCTAAAAGAGATTACATTAGAGATACCACTTAATACATTCACATGTATTACAGGAGTCTCTGGAAGTGGTAAATCCTCATTAATAAATGATACTCTCTACCCTGCTCTTATGAATAGGAAGATGAACGGTAGACAGATAGAGGGTGAATATTCAGAAATCTATGGTTTAGACTATATTGATAAGGTTATTGGTATAGATCAGAAACCAATAGGAAGAACACCGAAGTCTAATCCTGCCACCTATACAGGTATCTTTACATATATAAGAGAACTATTTGCACAAACCCCAGAGGCTAGGACTAGAGGATACAAGCCAGGTAGGTTTAGTTTTAATGTCAAAGGAGGAAGATGCGAAAAATGTAAAGGAGATGGGCAAATCAAAGTTGAAATGCAGTTTCTACCTGATATGTATATTACATGCGATGAATGTGATGGTAAAAGGTATAACAGAGAGGTACTCTCTATCGACTATAAGGAGAAAAACATATCTGATGTATTAGATATGACCGTTAACCAAGCTTTAATATTTTTTAACGATATACCTATCCTGAAAAAGAAGCTTCAAGTTCTACAAGATGTTGGTCTCGATTATATAAGACTTGGGCAGTCTGCTCTAACTCTCTCAGGTGGTGAATCTCAGAGAATCAAATTAGCAAAAGAGCTATCTAAACAAACTAGAGGACATACAATATATATTCTCGATGAACCAACTACAGGATTACACTTCCATGATACTGACAAACTACTTATACTACTAAAAGATATGGTTTCAAGGGGTAATACAGTTGTCATTGTAGAGCACAATCTAGATGTTATAAAGTTTGCAGATTGGATAATTGACCTAGGTCCTGATGGCGGAGATCATGGAGGAGAAATAATTGCACAAGGCAGTGTAGAAGATATCAAAAACAGTGAGTCAAGTTACACGGGCCAATGGCTCAAGAAGGAATTGTAAGGAGAGATAAATAATTTGAAGAGACATAGTGAAACTTCCAGAGCTATTTCTTTAAATCACTGATTATCATCTGTAATTGAGGAGGGTACAAAAAGAGTAAACATTCTCAAGCCCCTTTATGCTAACAACATTTAATGTCCCTGTTCAATATTACTTTGCGCAAAGTTCACTCTCTTGATACAGTAGACCTAATTACAAAGGTAAGAAAATTCGCTATGTTTCACTAATATGCAATAGCAAATACCCACTCTTCCGTACTCTCTTTACCACAATATACACACTTCCCTTTCCTCTCTTTTGAGAAACATCTATTCGTTGCTTTTGTATCATACTTTATATTATCCTCACACTCCTTACTACCACACCAATATGCTTTAACAAAACCTTTTTTACTACCTATTATCTCTTTAAACTCTTTATAGCTAGATACCTCATGTGTATGCTCCTCTATGAGATTACGAGATCTATCTAGAAGGTTCTGTTGAATCTCAAGCAGAATATTAGAGACTTCAGATGCAAGATTCTCCTTGTTAATCTCTGTTTTCTCACCTGTATCTCTTCTTACTACGGTTACTACACTCTTCTCTATGTCATTCTGACCAATCTCTATTCTAATAGGTACACCCTTTTTCTCCCACTCATTATACTTGTATCCCGGTGTTACAAAATCTCTATCATCTAACTCTACATCATCTATTAAAGTATTAAGTTTGGTTAGAACATCTGTTGCATATCTATTAACTTCCTCCTTATTCTCTTCAGAATATATAGGAACAATCACCACCTTTATAGGAGCAATTATAGGAGGTAAAACTAGCCCTAAATTATCGCTATGAGACATAATTACAGCTCCCACCATTCTTGTACTTACACCCCAACTAGTTTGCCAAGGATATTCTAATTCTCCTTTTTTGTTTACATATTTTATATCAAAAACCTTAGCAAAATTCTGTCCTAAATCGTGTGAAGTACCGAATTGAAGTGCCTTGCCATCTTGCATCAGTGCCTCTACCCCATAGGTATCAACAGCTCCTGCAAATTTCTCAGAATCTGACTTTCTACCACTGTATGTATCTAATGCTAAAATTTCTTTAGCGAACCTAACATACATATTTAATGCATCAATAACTTGCTTTTCAGCCTCCTTATGACTACTGTGTACTGTATGTCCTTCTTGCCATAGAAACTCTGTTGTTCTTAGAAAAGGTCTTGTTCTTTTCTCCCATCTAACTACATTTGCCCACTGATTAATCTTTAATGGCAAATCTCTCCACGATTTTATCCACCTTGAGAAAGTATCATACATTACTGTCTCAGATGTTGGCCTAATTATTAACTCTTCTTCTAACTTTGCTTCTGGATCAACCACTATACTCTTTCCATCATCTGACTCTTTTAATCTGTAATGAGTTACAACAGCACTCTCTTTTGCAAAACCCTTAATATGATCTGCTTCTTTTGAAAAAAAAGATATAGGTATGAAGAGAGGGAAATAGGCATTACTAGCACCTAATTCTTTTATCCTTTTATCTAATTCTCTCTGAATATTTTCCCATATAGCATAGCCGTAAGGCTTTATCACCATACAACCACGAACAGTTGATGCCTCAGCCAGCTGTGCTCTCTCAACAATATCTAAGTACCACTGCGAGTAATTTTTCTCTTTTGGAGTTATTCCTCTCTTTGACATGCAGATATTCTACAATACTTTTGAATTAATATACAATTGTAGGACCAAATCCCCAGTATGAAGAAGCCTTAGCTAGAGCTGTATCAGGATTCTTTCTTATCCAAATCTTCAGATCTTCCCTCTTTAAAGCAATATCTCTTGCCTGTACCATTGCTTCTACACCCGCTTCAATACCCCAAGGATGACCCAACAACCCACCACCACTCTGGATAATAATATCCTCACCTAATTGTCTAATTGACTCACCAACAGTACCAGGGTGTAACCCTCCTGATGCAGTATGCCAAACCCCTCTTGTGTTGTACCATTTCTGCCCAAGAGTCATAGTAGAAGGAGGCGTAATATCTGCTTGCAAAGCTTGCTGTACTAGTACAGGTTCTCCATAGTTCTCCATCTTCGTTAGTGGAGCACCACCGTGGAGAGAGTCTACACCTAACAAACGCATTATCTTAGCAATAACAACCATTGACATTGAGAAATTAAAGATTTTACCTTTATCATACACCCCTGGTCCAGATTCTCTATCTAAAAGCCCATGCATAGCTCTATGTGCATGTATAGCTAAGCCAGGATTATGATTCCTAACTGTTTGTACTGCACTAAAGCCTGTTGTAACAACATCCATCATCATCCACCTACCTCCTACACTCTTAATCATATCTGCCCTATCCAACATAATATCCATATCAGAG
>JAAZIL010000045.1 GCA_012800885.1 Candidatus Dojkabacteria bacterium | reverse complement strand
TATGAAGGAGACGCTATCTTACCTCTTGGATTACTAGGCATAAATAAAGAGAAATTCTATGATACCAGAGATGTAAGAGTAGCAGAATTAGAAGTGGCACAACAAACGGGTAATCTAACTATAGATGATTTTCAGACAGAGATTAAAGTAAGAAACAGAGGTAAATATTATACACATCATGTTACTGTTAATGGTTTAAAACCTGAGACAGAGTATACCTTCTCGGTTGGAGATGAGCTACTCTATCGAAGCATTACTGCGAATAACGGATTTAGTTCTGTGAAAACATGGAGTGTGTTAGATAGGATTGTTACGCCTTATCCTGTATATGGTAGTATTCGGAATGCAGAGAATCGCTCTAATGTATCAATAGATGAGCTCTCATTAGTACCAGATGCAATTGTATATTTCAATTTCTATGATGAGTTATCCGGAGAAAGAAGTAATATTCTCTCTAGCTCAGTTAATCAAGAAGGGAATTGGTATATAGATGTATCTTTGGCCATGGGAATTGAAGGTACTCCTTTCTTAGAAGAGTATGATTCAGTAGAAGAAAACGTTTTTGGAGAAATTAAAATTGATGCTGGCCCAGATGGAACATGGATGAAAAAGGAACTTTCCACAACACTGTCTCCCACGAGTATCTCCGTATTAAATTCTCCAAATACAGTTCGAAGTATTGAAATACCTGGATCATTAATTAAAATAGAGGATAGCGAACCTCAGCTTGAGGAAGAAGATAGTGAGGAAGTTACACAGAGTACCCTTATAAAAGGGATGTTTACCACGCAGGCAATTGCTGGTTTCCTAGAATGTGACTCCAGTGGAGGAAGGTGGGATCCACAGAAAGGTACTTGTGTTTGCCCTTCAGGTTACAAATTAGATGCATCAGGATACTGTAAAAGCACAGCCTCTACATGTGTTCCAACTAGCTCAAGCTGTTACTGCAACTGTCCCTCTGGTTACTCATCTACAAAACCTTCTGGTAGTTATAGGACAACAACCATTAGTTGTCCTACTTATGATAACTGTAATAACCACTGTGGGAATCCATCTTCTCCTAAAACATGCTATCAAGCAACAGGTACACCAGATCCAGGAAAAGACTGTTTGCCATGTGGTACTTGTACTGTCGCTAAATGTTCTGGGGAGTATTCATTATCAAGTTGTCCATCAGGTAAGGAATGTAAAGAGAAAAAACTGACATGTTCGGCTTTAGATAAATGTTATAAAGTGTGTCGTACACTTGAAAGAAAATGTTATAAAGTTATAGAACCCACTCCTTCACCTCAAGAACCTGAACCAGGAAAAAAGGTCGAATCATGTGATTTCCATGATTTTTGTGGCCCTTGTTATGAAAAATATACAGATGGAACATATAGTCCAGGACCAGGCAAATCTGCAGTAAAGTGCCAATGTCCTGAAGAAACCCTGAAAGCCAGAAATTGTAAAATAGGAGGAGATTGCACCAAAGTACAAGAGAACCTTACATGTTCGGGAGGTAGAAAAGTAGGTGAGCATGAATACCATAATGGTCAATGCCGTACATGTTCACTTGATGCATCTCGAGAATATTGTTCAGCAAAATGGGTAACAAGCTCTAGTGATATTGAGTACAAGGATGGAAAATGCGTAAAGACAGCTTCATCTCAAGTAGATTGTAATCAGAGTGGCAATCTTGGTAAGGATTGTGATACTAATAAAATATGTGTTGAAACTGGAAAATGTATTACTAAAAACACAGATTGTACATCATTATCAAAAAATGCTTCATCAGCAAAATATAATGCATATGGACTCTGTAGCGCTTTAACCTGTGCGAAGGGGTATACACTAACTAAGAAAGGTAACAAAAACATCTGTGAAAGCACCCCTAGCTACTGTGGGATTCCATTAGTTAGAAAGAATAATTCAATAGTAGGTTATTCTGTTACAGGATGGCTTTGCATTTATGATACACAGGCAGTTGATATCGAGAAAATTGGTAATGAATTGTTACGCTGGCGTTGTAGCAAATCATCTGATGGCTCATCTGACGCTTGTTCTGCTCCAATAGAGCCAGAGCCTTCTAAACCACCAGTAGTGGATTTAAATACATCAAAAGCTAAGTGCGGTATTGCACATAATGGATATTATTCTTCGTATACAAAGATTAGCTCTTCTGACTTCTGTGAAGTTGGTAATCCAACACTTCAAGTAGACCATCAACTAGAAGGTACACCCGGTTATGTTACATGGAGTTGTAAAGTAGATTCTC
>JAAZIL010000044.1 GCA_012800885.1 Candidatus Dojkabacteria bacterium | reverse complement strand
TTATAGGAAAGGGTTCCAAGAGGAAAACTTGACAAGCCCTAGCACTCGGTGGTACACTCTGCTAATAGTTAAATTATTACTTTTTACTATTATGAAGATTGTAAAGATAAACAGAAAACCTCAAGATCCCTTATATACACCTGTAAGATCTCTAATGGATGACTTTTTTAGCTCTCCGTTAACTAGATGGGACGATGTGTTCTACAGGGATTTTGATACCCTCTCTGCTGATATGTGGGAAGAGGGAAACAGCATTTTTGTAAAGATGGCTATGCCTGGGATAGAGAAGAAAGATATTAAAATCTCTGTAACAGGGGATAGTATAAGTATTAAGGGAGAAACAAAGGAACAGAAAGAAGAGAAAGAGAAAAGATATTACCTAAATACTATGCATGCACAATCCTACAGCCAGAGTTTCAATCTACCTACAATAATAGATCCTGATAAAGTTGAGGCCTCTTTTAAAGATGGCGTGCTGACTGTTAAATTACCAAAAGCAAAAGAGTCTCAAGTAAAAGAGATTGAAATTAAGTAAACTCTTCAGGGGGTGTAAAACACCCCCTCTTCTCCTTCTAAGTATTTCTAGACAACAAATTAGCTATCTGCTATAATTTCAGCTGTCATGAAAAGAGATATTCATCCTAAATACAACAATCAAGTTAAAGTAGTATGTTCCTGTGGTAATACTTTTATAACAGGTTCTACCGCTAATACCGACGTTTTGAATATTGAACTCTGTTCAAAGTGTCACCCTTTCTATACGGGAGAGCAGAAAATCGTTGATACAGACAATGTTGTCAGAAAGTTTGAAGAGAGGGCAGAAAAAACAGCTAAAATGTCCTTTAGAACTAAGAGAGAGAAAATGGTAGGTAGAAAGGCTAAGAAAAGTAATTCTCCTAAAACACCTTCTTCATCTCTTACACTCAAGGATATGCTCTCCAATGCAGATATAATCAAGTAACAACTTCCTAAAGTATTAATATTAATGTTATCATCCATATATGGACATAGAAACTTTAAAGAAAAAATATGATATTGATTCTACTCTAGAAAAGAGAGAAGAGTTAGAGAAAAAATTAGAGAATATAGAGGGGCTAAATGAAGATATCTCATCTCTAAGTGAACAACTTAACTACTACACTACTCTCTCTGATACAATGACCCAATTTCTTAGATATTTACAAGAGTATGAAGAAGCAGAGAAACTTCAGAATGAATCAGTTGAACCTGATCTATTAGAGTTAGCTCGAGAAGAGGTAGTCACTTTGGAGAAGAATCTCTCTAAATTAGATGACAAGATAGCGAATCTATTAATTGAGAGAGAATTCCATGACAAAGATGATAGTAGATCCGTAATACTTGAAATACGGGCAGGTGCTGGAGGTCAAGAGGCATCTCTTTTTGCTGCAAACCTCTTTGACATGTATAAAGCATATGCTACTAAACAGGGTTGGATTGTCCAGATTATTGATAGTAATGTCTCCGACACTGGAGGATACAGAGAGGTAATAGCTCATATTCAAGGTAGTAATGTATACAAAAGATTAAAATATGAAAGTGGAGTACACAGAGTCCAGAGAGTACCTGTAACAGAATCTTCTGGGAGAATACATACCTCTACAGCTACCGTTGCCATTATGCCTGAAGCCTTAGAGATAGATGTTGAGATAAAACCAGAAGAGTTACGTATCGATGTTATGAGAGCATCTGGTGCTGGTGGTCAGTGTGTAAACAGAACAGACTCTGCTGTAAGAATAACTCATATTCCAACAGGAATTGTTGTAAGTTGTCAAGAAACTAAACATCAAGCTCAGAATAAAGAGAAAGCAATGGCAACACTTAGATCCAGATTATATGAAAAACAAAAAAGAGAAGAAGAGAGTAAAAGATCAGATCTACGCGCATCTCAGATCGGTGGTGCTATGAGAGCTGAGAAGATTAGAACATACAACTTTCCTCAGAACAGAATAACTGATCATAGGATAAAGAAATCGTGGCATAACTTAGATGCTGTTCTTTACGGAGAACTAGATGAGATAATCGATGATGTTACAAGAGGTATACAGTTAAGTATAATTGGAAATGCAGAGTAATTTATCTCAAGTTTATCAAATCCAAAAATTTCTCAATAGTATTAACTACCCTGATGCTTATCGTCTCTCAAGAGAGATTGCAGAATATTTATCTATAAATAAAGAACAGTCTGTTGAACAGATAATATCTCAACTTAAACAGAACAAACCTTGGGAATATATATGTGGTTATACAGAGTTTTGTAAGAACAGATTTAAGGTAACAGAAGATACTATGATTCCAAGAATAGAAACAGAGCAACTTGTTTATGAATGTAGGGATTTAATTAATCAGGAAGGTATATGTAATGTTTTAGATATTGGTACCGGTTGTGGTTGTATAGCTATCAGCCTTGCTTACTATACTGAAAATACAAACATTATCGCTACCGATATTTCTCAGAGAGCATTAGAAGTTGCAAAAGAGAATGAAAAGAATATTTTAACTAAGAAACAGATAACATGGTATAAGACAGATCTAATAGACTCTATCCAAAGACTAGATACCCCTACACTCTTGATTGCTAATTTACCTTATATACCTACTAAATTATATGAAAAACTAGATGACAGTGTACTACTCTATGAACCTAAAATCGCCTTAGAAGGAGGAGATGATGGACTTCATTACTACAGAGAACTTTTTAAGCAGCTAACAAAGAAAGAATTTACTCCCAAAGGGATATATATTGAGACTGAAAGTTCTGTTTTCTCTAATACTAAAAAACTAGTTAAACAGTATCTACCAAACAGCAAAGTTAAAAGTATTAAAGATTGCTTTAATAGAAACAGATTCCTATATATCTCCTTTTAATCACCTTCCCCTAAAACAACATTTACCGTTCTAGTCTTGCCAGCTCTCCATAACTCTATTTCAATCTCTTGGCCTACCTTGAAAGACTGAATTATGTATGCCAAAGATTGACCTACCTCCTCTCCTTCCACTTTAACAATAATATCTTCCCTGGAGATACCTGCCTTAGCTGCTGGACCAGAAGAATCTACAGATACAATTAGTGCACCCGCAACTACATCTTCATAATATATTGCTTCGAATTCTGAAATCATTCTGTAAGAGATACCTATATATGGTCTTATGAATTTCCCATACGTTCTATACTCTTCTAATCTCTGTTTTACCCTATTTATGGGCAATGCAAAAGATATATTATCTGCAGTAGAAGTTGTAGCAAAGTTTATCCCTATTACTTTCCCTTCTGTACTGATAAGTGGGCCACCTGAATTACCTGGATTTACTGCTGCATCTGTTTGAATTGCATCTTCATACACTTTAGTTGTTGAACCAAACCACCCCGATGAAGTTCTAACTGACCTATTTAAGCCACTTATTATCCCTGTTGTTACGCTCCCTGCGTACTCTCCAAGTGGTGTACCTATTGCTATTACTGTTTGACCAACTAAAAGATTATCTGAGTCTCCTAACTCAATAGCATCAAGAGAGGTAGCATCTACTTTAAGAATAGCTAAATCATTAATGTCATCTCTTAATATCTCTACTATCTCATACTCCCTCCCTTCATTAGTAATTATTTTGTAAGTAACAGAAGTATCAGATACAACATGCTGATTTGTAATAATAATGCCATTTGTATCTACTACAAACCCAGTCCCTATATTACTAACCTCATCAACAATCCCCTCTCCACTCTTAAGCTTAAGTTGGCTAACTGCAATACTAACAACAGATGATGAGGAATTCTTAACCACATTAATTATCGCATTCTCTTCCTCTGTAACATTTAATACTACCTGTTTATCTTCTTGAGACTCAGGAGTACTCTCGCTATTAAAAGAATACATGTATCTCAGTATTACAACCAATGATAGTAGAAGAGCTAAAAAGAATGCTACTATTATTAAAGTAATGCCAAATATCTTCAGATGTTTGTACTTCTCTAAACCAGATTTGACATCTATTACCTTCTCTTTTTTCTCTTCCTCTACCTTTTTCTCCTCTTTTTTCATAGCTTCTATTTTTAAAATTATTTATTAATATATTCTAATGCTTTATCTAGCTGTGTATCAACTCCTTTAACAAAATCTTCTGAGTTAAGTTCTACCTCAATATCAGGTGTAACAGAGTGTTCTCTACTCAACCAAGTCCCATCTGGAAGAAGCCATTTAAGAATAGTAACATGTAGACTAGAGCCGTTACTAAAATTCTCTATACTCTGTGCTGTACCTTTCCCATATGTTTTAGTACCAATAATGGTTGCTACACTATTCTGTTGTAATGCTCCTGCTAATATCTCTGCAGAAGATGCAGAACCTTCGTTAACTAGCACTACAATACTCTTCCCTATTAACTCCCCTTTCTTTGAGGAATCATATACCTGCACCCTCCCTTTACTATCTTCTTGTTTAGCTATTACTTTTCCAGCAGGGAGAAACTCATCAGCAGCATATATTGCAGCATTGAAGTATCCTCCTGGATTACTCCTTAAATCAAGAATAATCTTCTCTACATCTGCCTTAACAATCTCGTGTACAGTACTATCCCACTTACTATTCCACTCCTGCAGTGAACTCTCCGTGAACCTGGAGACATCTATTAGTGCAATATCTTTCTTCTCTCCAATATATGAAAGTGTAATACTCGGTACTGTAATCTCTCCTCTTGTTATCTCTATATCTACAGGCTCAAACTCATCTCTATGTAGTATTTTCAACTTTACAACGGTACCAGCTTCGCCTCTTATTCTCTGTACAATACTATATACATTTTCTCCACTTTTTAATTCATAATCATCTACAGCTAAAATATAGTCACCAGGCCTAATACCTGCTGCTTTTGCAGGCGAACCCTCTATCGGTGTTACAACGATGATTGCTCCTTCATCATACCCTAACTCTGCTCCTATCCCTTCAAAGAGTTTACCCTCATTCGAGGCATTAAAATCTTTTGTCTCTTCAGGATCTAAAAAGATAGTAGCAGGGTCATTATATGAACTTACTAAACCTTTGATTGCTCCAAATAGTTTCTCTTCTTCACTAACTGTATCTTTCTCTACATATTTTCTCTCCAACATATCCCACACATTCCAGAAAAGGCCAAAATCTACATTCTTACTACTATCAAAAGAGAACAAACCATCTGAGGTAGGTATCACATTTCTACCCATTATTACGCCAAAAACAAATGTAACAACAAGTAGAATTAAAACACCAAATATCTTGCTACCTTTATTCTCACTATCCATTGTTAATTTTTAAAAAGTAAGATACAAGTTCCATTATATTACTACTTCTAATATACTTACAAATCGATAAAATCTAATAACCCAATATGTATTAAGGATGTACCTTTTTTACCAAAATCAACTAATACAAAATCACTCTCTTGGTTATACTCCAGAGTTTTACCAATATATCCGTATGAGGTAGCACTCCTAGAAATAACACTCTGGTTAATATATTGGTTAACAAACCATCTCTCATTTCTTGGTGAGAGGTCAGATAGTATAAATAGTTGATTCTGTCTATGATCTAATACTACATATTTACCAATAAATGTAAGGAATTTCTTTAAAAACAAACTATCACAGTGTACTGAACCGAAACCACCGAATATCATAATCGGTAATCCTAAATCCCTAAACTCTTCATATGACATTGCATATGTTAATACTGCAATTGCTCCTCTTTCAAAAAGTTCTACAGCGATACTACTATACAGATAAGGACCTACCCATACAATTTTACCTTTATATTCACGTTCTAAAAAAGCCGTAGTAACAATTGTATTACCATCTCCTAATGTATCTAATTGACCAAATAATGTACCTTCTTTTTTACTACCTACAACTCCATCTACTGCTACTACGTCTGTTGTAAGACTTAGTCCTGTAGTAGGATCTATAGCTCCTATCTCTCCTTCAAAGTTACTCTTTACAATGCTTTTTCTCTCTTCTCCTAATATATCTACATATCCCTGTTTAATTCTACTTAAATCCAATATACCACTTACAGGTGAAGTTAAATCTATTACAGTTAATCCTCCAGAAGATGTCTTTTTAGCTATTACCTCCCCTTTCTCGATATATTCTCCATGCATACACACTAAATACTTCTCAGAATCTTCACTCTTTACATGTAGGACTGTTGGTAAATATATTGTCTTTTTTACGCTACTTCCAGTCTTTTCTAAAAAATCATCTCCTATACCTACTCTATCCTTTTTTACAAGCACTTTATCCTCTCCTCTAAGAGGTATATTAAGAGTATAATTTTCATATTTTTCAAAAAGTCTACTCCTTATTTCCACATCCCCATAGTCTTAATTTAACTCTATTTGTATATGCATCAGGACCGTAAACTACTGGCCTACCTCTACAATCTACAACTATATCCTCATAGAACAGATCCTTAGTAGAAGACATTATCTGTATATTATCAGATGTTAAATGAGCAAAGGTAGCTCCGTTTTTTAATTCAGCTTCAAATATTACTGACTCTTCAGTGTTAGGGAAAGAGAATATTTCAAAGAGTGGGTTAATACCATATATCTCTGTGCTACTGGTATCTTGTGACAAGAACTGTCCTGAGAATACAACTTTGTTTCTTCCTTTAGAAGGTATGTATGGTATTACTAATTTAGATGCTTTGGGTAATAC
This sequence comes from Candidatus Dojkabacteria bacterium, assembly GCA_012800885.1. Lineage (GTDB taxonomy): Bacteria > Patescibacteriota > Dojkabacteria > SC72 > SC72 > UBA5209. The sequence continues at coordinate 6,786 of JAAZIL010000044.1, read as the reverse complement.
ATCTGACTTTACCACAAGTATATCCCTGGATTGTTCCTTCTGGACTAGACTCTTTCCATAGGTAAGAACTTTGTTATCGTTATCAATAAATACATCTACCATTCCCTCTAACTCTAAACCATCTACAATTGAGATTAGTAACTCTTTTTTATTTAGTAACTGAGGAATCCTGCCTGTAAGAAAAATTGCACCGTTATTTTTTCCTAAAGAATCAAATTTCTCTTTATTTGACTCCTTTGTATTAAGTATCTGGTATGTAGTGAATGCTCTTAATATATCTTCTGTTACTGAATCAGACAGATATCTATGTTCATGTGCTATAAAGTTAGCCCACTTATTCATAATATCATCATTAGATTGATCAATTGAGAGAAAAGCTTGTAATTTAGAGCTCTTAACAAAATCTATTAATCCTATCTCATTACTCCAATTAATTTTAGATGTACTATACTCCACACTCTCTCTCTTCTCTTTTTTAAGAATACCTGGTTGGGTATTCATGACTTTTGCTCGATAAAAAGAGAAATGAGCTAGATCCAAATCCAACCACAGTATATCTTCATATCCCAATCTCTGTTGTAAGCCTCTTAGTAATTGTTCAATGTACTTATCATCGAGTACTCTTAAAACAACATCATTAGAGAAACTTTTTAGTGAAGTAAAGATGTTTTTAAAAAACGGCTGATTATCATCAATTATTATCTTAATACCAGATACACCTACCTCTTCTCTTACAAATTCAAGCATCTTTATATTATCACCCCACGCTTTATCTACAATATCCCAATCAAATACTTTCTCTAGTGAAATAAAATATTCGTACCAGAAAGTTCTTCCAAAAACGATATCATCTAACCTATATTTCAGTGGGGAGAGATCTGTTACATCAGTTATCACATATGTTCTTTGAGCAGAGAAGTCGTAGTATGCCAAGTGAGCATATATACAGTTATCCTTTATTAGAAGCGTTAGATAAGCATTTTTCTGTGTTATAGGCAGATTATCCATACTATTACAGTTTACCAAGAAACAGATAAATTTGGAACAAAAAAAAGCTTTAGAACTCTGATTTAGTTATCTTTTGCTACATACGGAAGCAATGCCATATATCTAGCCCTCTTAATTGCTCTCTTTAATTGCTTTTGATGTTTATGACAAACCCCTGATTTCTCTACTGAGATTATCTTTCCTCTTACAGATGTAAACTTTTTTAATTGATATACATCTTTATACGACACACTCTTTACTCCACCATCACAGAGAGGACATGTAAGATTCTGAATTATTTTCCTTCTCTTTCTTCTCTTCTTTCTTCCTCCATAGTCATCATCAGTAGCCTCTTCTGTAACTGTTCTATCATCAAAAACATCCTCTAGAGTAACTACCGTTGTCTTTTCCTTATCTTTTCTCTCCCCTTCTTCCATAACAGAAATAATAGATTAAGTTAAAATGGTAAATCCGAATCCTCTAATGGATCTTCATCACCAGATACCTCTTCCTCTGAAGACGATTCTTCTTCAGCTTCTTGCTCTACAGCTTCCTCACTTAGACCTGCTCCTTGTCTACCTTTACTATCTAAGAGAATCATATCATCTACTCTTATCTCAGTTTTATACCTTGTAGAACCATCATCTGCTTCCCAGGACCTTGTAGAGAGAGAACCCTCTATGTATACCTTCATACCTTTCGCTAGAAGCTGCTGACATATCTCTGCCATCTTGTTCCAAGCTACAATATTATGGAACTCTGCAACTTCCTTAGTATTGCCATCTTGATCCTTCCAAGATTTGTTAGTTGCCACCCCAAATGTTGCTACTGGAGTTCCAGCAGTTGTATATCTTAACTCAGGATCCTTTGTTAAGTTTCCTATCAATTGAACCTTATTTAAAGATCTTACTGACATTTTATTTGAATAATAAATTTAACTTACCCTTAATTTTAGCACCTAAATATTAAAAAATATTTAACTACTCCTCTATTTTTTTCTTTTTAATTGACTTACCAATCTCCTCTGGATTCTCTATCTCTGTAATCATAAATCTTAATACCTCTTGTTTAAGATGTAGTAACCTTTTCATCTCTTCAATATTACTCGGTAAAGTCTTAAAGTCATAAACGATGTAGTAACCCTCATTATGTCCCTGTATCTTGTATGCAAGATATCTTTTCCCCCATACATCTACATCTAGTACTTCCCCACCGTCCTTCTCCATCATATCTGTAAAACTTTTATGTATACTCTTTCTTAAATCATCAGGGAGTAACGGTTTTAACACAATCATTAATTCATAAACTTTCATTTTTATCTCTTTTTTTACTGACATCTAAATAATTACTAACTTAGCGAATGGATTTTAGCAGAAAAAAACATATATTACAATTCTATCTAGTATTTGCTAATACAATAATATAGTCTCCATCTTCTACAATATATTCCTTACCATGATTCCTTACAAGTCCCTTCTCTTTTACAGATACCCAACCACCATTACTGATTAATTTCTCTACATTAACAACATCTGCAGAGATAAAATATTTCCCTAAATCACTGTGAATCACACTAGCAGCACTCTTAATATCTGCACCTCTCTGTATACTCCAAGCATTACACTCCTGTTGATTGCCTGTATAGAAAGTTATTAACTCAAGTAATCTGTATGCCCCTATTATTATGCTCTCAACAGAACTAATCTGCTTCTCTTGTACTCTCTGGTATTCCTGTTTACCTTCTATCTCACTGAGTAGTTTTAAATCCGCCTGTAGGACACAGCCCTCATTTCCAATAATCTCTTTAAGCTGCTCTATCCACCGTATTACCTTCTCTTCTTCTTGTCCCTCTTTACAATTTAGCAGAAGCATTCTTCGTTTGTTCGTAAGTAACTGGTAACCATTTACAATCTCTCTACTCTTTCTGTCTATCTCCATCTCAATTACAGGTTTTCCTTGTTTTAACCAAAGGATGATTTTTTCTGCTAATTCCAACTCTTTTAGGAGATTACTATCACTATTCACTCTAGTACTCTTAAACAGATTATGATGTTTCTTCTCCATACTCTCTAAATCTTTAAGGATAAGTTCTGCTTCCAGTATCTCGAAATCATCTATAGGATCTACTCTGTTATAGACATGTACAACCTCTTCGCTATTAAAAGCTCTTAAAACATATATTACAACATCAACCTCTCTGATATGTCCTAAGAATTGATTACCTAAACCTTCACCTTTAGAAGCTCCTTTTAGTAACCCCGCTATATCAACAAATGTCATTACAGAAGGCACTACTCTCTCCGAATGAAGAAGGTTTGCTAACTTTTCTAACCTCTCATCTGGTATCTGTACTACCCCAATATTTTTATCTATTGTACAGAAAGGATAATTTTCAACTGGTACAGATTGTTTAGTTAATGCATTAAAGAGTGTAGACTTACCAGAATTAGGTAAACCAACAAGACCTAATGAGAGTGTATGTGATCTAGTTACTTCACTCATAGTAGTAATTTAGGATGTAATATTAAGGTTTCCATTATACCACTTCCATTGTAAATGATTGTAACGTAATATATTAAAACATGAGAACTTTAAAGAAAATCTTAACAATCTGTCTTTTATCCTTCTATCTCTTACTACCTGTTACAGAGATAATAGGTGTAACATATGATTTCACCCTTACAACAGATACAACTGTAAATTACACCACAGGTGATGAACATGTAGAGGTTACTACTCTCTATACTAGAGAAATTAAAAACAAGGGTTACTACTTCTCAAAAGATGGGGAACAAACAATTCATATTCCAGACCATCCTTCTAATTCAGATGAGGATATGAGAAGAGAACGAGATTACAAATTAAAATCTTTAAGTGTTACAAGTGATGGTAGAAACAGAATTAATTACACAGTACAAGAAGAGGAGTTGGGGAAAGGAATATATGTAAAGATTCCTAATTACAAAGAAACTACCTTCAGTTCTAATTACAGAATATATATTACCTATCTAACACACGATTTTGTTACTAAACTCTATGATTGGGTAGTAATAGAGTACCCTGGATTACATAAAGATACTGAGTTTGAACAGATTAATTCTACCGACAAAACAAAAACAAAGATATCGTACAATTTAAATATTGTAGTTGATAAAAACATTCCTATTCTTGCTAAGGTATCTCCAAAGAAATATACCCAGAAAGATGATAAAGAAAAAACTATCTACTCTTTTGATGGTACTGAGCGAATATCTAATCCTGTATATGTAGAGTTTGGGACAAAACAGGCTTACAAATTTGAAATTACTCTAGATGCTACTAAAACAGATACTTTTATTCCTGAGAAATACTCCTCTGTAATAGATGCTCTCTCAACTAATGTATATGAACTCTCGTTACCGCGAGAATTTGATGAAAACAAGCAGAGAGTGTTAATAGAAAAAATGGAACCTCAGCCTACCAAAATTATTACAGATACAGAGGGTAATGTTATTGCAAGATTTGAGGTGCCTGCTAATATAGATAGTCAAATATATGTATCAGGATATATCTTGCAAGAACAATCCTCTTACCAAGAGAAAAGAAGTATTCCTAATCTCTCCTACAGAGAGTATATAGATATTGTTTCTAAAGATGTGAATTTCTCTAAATATCTGAAACCAACTGCCTATTGGCAATCTACTGACCCCTTTATAATAGAAACAGCACAATCATTATTACAAGATAATAAGCTTTTTCTAGATGTAATAAAGAATAACTACACTTACTTAAATGATATTCTCGAGTATGATACTGCTAAGAAAGAAAGGATAGAGAGTAGTAGTAACTATGAAAGAATAGGTGCAAAAGAAGCACTGCAAGGAGGAGCAAGTGTATGTATGGAGTACTCTGATAGCATGATTGCTATTCTAAGAGCACAAGGTATACCTTCTAGGGCTGCATTTGGATTTACTTCTCTTAGTACAGATGCCTCTAACAAAATTGGACATCAATGGGTACAGGTATGGGTACCTGAGTATGGATGGTTGAGTATAGATCCTTCATATGAAAGTAAAAATATGATGATTGGAGAGAGTCTTCAGTATGTGTTGTGGGATGCCTTCTCTCAAGAGGATTTGTCTAATATCCGGTTCTATTCAGCAAATAATACTGATTTTGATATAAAGGCATACAATGTAAAAATATATGCTGTAGATGAAAAAAGTGTATTGGAGAGTACTACTTTAATCCCCTACTCAGAGATATCATTTCAAGAAGACAAAGAAGATCTCAGAGAGAGCGTTGATCTAATTGTAAAAACTACCCTGATAGGTAAAGCATTAATAATAATAGTACCGATAATGATCATACTATTACTATTAGTGGTATTACTCTCACTTACAAAAATACTAATACAGAGAACTAAAGGTCGTAAAGCTGATCAATTTTAACTGCCTTTATACCCTCTTCCATCCTATCTTTAGAAGTAGTGTAGAGAGTAAACAGTGTATCCCCTTTACTGACTTTATCCCCTGGCATCTTCTCAATATATATCCCAGCTTCCTTTATCTTTGGAGTACCTAGTGCTCTTGCAATACTAACTAGTTCTCTGTTACATATATTTTTCACTGTTCCACCCCTGTTTGCTTTAACTGTATGCTGAATCTCTCCTGGAGTTAATTCCTTAGATTTCACCTCTTTTGTAGCTCCTTGTGCTTTAGCTATCTCCCAAAATTTTTTAAGAGCCTTACCTGAATCTAAAGTATCCTGAGCAAGTTTCTTACCCTCCCCCTTCTTAACCTTTCCTAAGTGTTCAAATATCTGAGCAGCCATGTCTACTATCACATCCTCTAAATCTTCCGAACGTTTCTCATCTCTCTCTAGTATCTTCAAACACTCTTTCATCTCGAGTATAGGTCCTATCCCATTACCATCAGGACCATTGGCCATTCTTTTGTATGTTACACAATCAATACTGAATTTTTGAAATAGTTTCTCAAACTCTCTGCTTAAGAAATCTAAATCATCAGGCTTCTCTATTTTACTCCCCTTACCATATGATAAATCTATCAATACAAAGGTTGCTCCTGTTGCAATTTTTTTTGCAACAATACTAACTAATACTTTTTGGAATTCTTGGATTCTTAATGACCTCTCTACATTTATGATTTCATCATCTGCAGGCGCTAAATACAGAGATCCACCCCATACCATACACGCACCTGCTTTCTCCACTACTCTGTAAACATCTTTCTGATTTAATGCTACCGGCATTACACACTCTAAGATATCCGTGGTACCTGCAGGAGAGGTGATAGCTCTTGTAGATGTATTAGGTACTACATAGCCATTAGAAGCAAGAATAGAGACTAAAACAGGGGAGACACCTTTCCCTGGAATTCCACCAATTGAATGTTTATCTACTACTAACTTCTTGTTCCCTTTTATATATTTAAAATCCAAAATCTCACCTGATTGTGCCATGCCTTTTGTCATGTAATATATCTCTTCATCTGTAAAACCAGGACTAAAAAAAGTTGCTACAAAAAATGCAACCTCTGTCTCTTTTAGCTTCCTAGTGCCGATATCTTTCATAATACTCACTAATTCTTCCTCTGTAAGTATATGGCCAGACATTTTTCTCTTGATCGCTTCAATAGCTTTACTCACCGATGGGATATCTACAAGGAGGATACTACCCTCTGGGATATGGTAGTCCTCCACAATATCCTCATAGAGACCTACTTCTCCTATCTGTACCTCTTTATCTGTAATTATAACTTTTACGTAAAGTTCTACGTCCCTATAACCGAGTAGAAC
>JAAZIL010000043.1 GCA_012800885.1 Candidatus Dojkabacteria bacterium | reverse complement strand
CCTCCTAGGAGTTACTGTTCTTGCAACAGTTTTACTGTTTATTTTTGAGAGAACGAATAAATCAACTGAATTAAAAATCAACGAGATTGCTTACTCATTTAAAAATGAATCGGATTGGATTGAGATATACAATCCATCTGATAAAGAAGTATCATTAAAGGGGTACTATCTTACAGATCGAAAAAAGAATTTTACAAAATTTAGAATAGAAGAAAACGTTGTACTATCTCCAAAAGACTTTGTTGTAATATATTGTGAAAAGTATAGTAATCCTGATACTAGTCTAATCGTTACTAATTTCAATATCTCTGTGGGAGAAACTATTTATCTAATCGGAAAAAATGGTAGGACTATTATTGATACACTAACTGTAGTACCAAGAAGAGATGATATAAAGGAGTTCTCTATTGCAAGATTCCCAGATGGAAGTAATGAGATTTACACTACTACTGATTACACCCCTGGTGAGGCAAACTCTATCTCTGATTAATTAATAAACAATGGGATACCAATTCAGCACTGAAAGAAAAAGACAAGAGTTAAAGTATTATATTGATTGGAAAGATTATCTTTATGCTAAATCTATCCTATCAAAAACAATGCAACAGGATCAATATCAAAAAGATGAAGAGGGCTATTTTGTAAGAAGTATATATTTTGATGATATTTACAACACCTCTTTAAATGAGAACCTAGGAAGTGAATATTATCGTACTAAATATAGATTAAGAACATACTCCTTTGATCAACAGTGGGCGAAAATAGAGAAGAAAAGTAAGAAGGGAGAGTATCTATACAAGAAATCTACCACTATATCTAGAAGTATGGCAAATAAAATGTTGAATAATTCCTTCTCTTCTTCTTTTTTAAAAAAACGGAATCCTACTATGAATTCTCTCTGTTTTAATCTCTGTAAAAAATATTACCATCCCGTAGTTACAATTGATTATATACGAGATGCATTTGTAAAAGATAATAATCTTAGAATCTCTTTTGACAAAAATCTTAGATACAATGATACTAAATTTGAATTGTATAATGAAGATTTAGATACTATCTCTTTTCTAAATAATAAAGTTGTCATTATGGAGATAAAATATGATAAGTTTTATCCAGCTTGGTTACCAAATTTACTAAAACTAAACTGTTCTCCTGCCCTGCCAATTAGTAAATATCTTAATGCAAGAACAAAGAATAATTATTTTTTAAACTACATCTAATTTTATACTATGAAAAATTATGACAACAGGCTCTAGACTAAGAACATTATTAAGTAGTGGGAATCAATTTTTACAAGCTGCTTTTACTCCAACTCAGATTCTCCTCTCATTCTTGATTACAGTATTAATGACTACCTATATTTATTATATTTACAAAAAAACATTCAGCGGTATTCTTTACTCAAAGAACTTTAATCTTACATTAATTGTTATCGCACTTGTTGTTAATGCAATAATGATAGGCATAAGTGGTAATATCGTATTATCATTAGGCCTAGTAGGTGCCCTCTCAATTATAAGGTTTAGGACAGCTGTAAAAGATCCTAGAGATACAGCATTCCTGTTTTGGGCTATCACAGTAGGAATAATAAATGGTGTTGCATATTATGAATTATCCATAATTGCGAGCCTCTTTATATCTCTAGCACTACTTATTTTTTCTAAGAAAGAATCCTTGGAAATCTCATACATCTTAATTGTTGTATATGAAACAGATCTGTTCCCTAAAATCAAAAAAATATTAGAAAAATACTCATGGAGTTATACTGTAAGAAGTGATACCCATGAAGGCAAAAATATTGAAAAAGCAATTGAGGTAAAAGTAGAACCAGACACACAAGAGAAGGTATTAAAAGAGATTAGAGAGTTACCAAATATTAAGAAATGTATTTTAATATCTAGTAGTGGAGATTTTGTAGAGTAGGGTGAATTAGATTACTATATAATTAAAAGATGAAAAAGATAGAACTGTATAAAATATTCTTATTAATTGGCTCCTTTATTACCTTACTTATCTATCTTCCTTCCTTCTCTTTACCGAAAGAGTATATTGATAAAAATATCTATAACTATGAGATAGGTTACAACATAAATACTCATGAATCAAAGAAAGATTATACAATCAATGAGAAAGAGATAATTCCTATTGAATTTATCAAAAATCAAATTGATACAAAATCAAACAGTTACAGTTTTGCTGATAATACTCTGGAAATAAAGAGAGAGGGTACTTATATGTTAAGTGGAACTTTAGAGGAAGGAAATATAAGTGTTAATTTAGAGGATAAAAATGAAGGGGTTGTTAAATTAGTACTTAATAATCTCTCAATAACTTCTTCCAAAGGGAGTACATTGAGTATATCTAATACCACAAAAACTATTATTATCTTACAAGAAGATTCTGAAAATCACCTAAATTACAATGGTATTGAAAAAAACAATGATAAACAAGCCTCTGCAATACTTAGTAGAGATAATCTTACACTACAAGGTAATGGTCATCTTGAAATTAATAGTCTGAACGGTAAAGGGATAAATAGTAGAGATGGCCTTATTATTACTGGTGGAGATATTAAAATAGAGAGTACAGATGTAGCAATAGAT
>JAAZIL010000042.1 GCA_012800885.1 Candidatus Dojkabacteria bacterium | reverse complement strand
TATGAGAGGGTAGTAGCTAAGAATGAATTAATTAGTAATTCACAATACAGCAGTATATATCTACAATATATGGGTAGTAAGGATGGGGTGAATTGGTCTGAATGGTCTTCTGAGGATAGATATATACCGGAGTATACTGATAGTAATAATGAGTTAAATATTCAGCCTGGGCAGGATCTCTCTCATTTCAATATGTTACATATAGGGTATTTAACAGATAGTGACCAGACTCTGACTTTTGGTAAAGATAGATTTGTTAAAGGGTTAGGTGATACAGATACAATTCTCCTAGAAGAAAGAGAGGGCTCTTTAGAGATTGAAGGGAATCTTGATTACATTGATTTACTTTTTACTCCTTTAAAGAGTGAGAATGCATGTCTACTGAATTTAGAAGAGTTTGAAGTAGGTCTACTTGAGAGTGGAGAGATAGTAGTATCTGATAAGAGTAAGAGTTTTGTTACTAAGGATAGATATATTGTTGGAGAGAGGAATTTCTTCTCCCTCTCTCTCTCTGAGGATCATACAGACCTCTATACCAACGGTAATAGAGATACCTTCTCTCAGGTCTTCCTACTTGCACCGAGTGGGTATACAGTAGCCTCTGGGTGTGAAGAGAGTACTAATTTTGGGGGAGAGGTGCATAGTGTAAGAGTTTCAGAGGGTAAGAAGAGTGTAGAGGATATCTTAGAGTATCACCAGTTGCCTAGTAGAGAATATATTCTAAAGAGCTCTTTTCAAGCAGAGTTGCAGAGTAATTCCAGCATCAATTCTTTAGATGACCTGCAATTTTTTGTTAATCAGATGCCATTTGGGTACTCTAATTACATAACTAGTTTGAACGTAGGAGATACTGTAGTACTTGTTGAGGATGGATTTATTCTTGAAGGAGAGGTTCTCTCTATTGATCAGGATAGAGGTTTTGTTCAAGTGGATAGCTGGAGTGGTAAGTTTCCTCAGAATGGTTTTAGTCAGAGTGCAAAGGTTTTGAAATATGAACATGAATATATTCCTTCAGAGTATTATCTATACGGTGTTAAGGATATATATTCGCTAGATATACTCTATTCAGACATATTACTATTTAAGAATCTCTCTTTTCTTGCCCTCTGGGATGCTCCCTCTTTCTCAGATATGGATTACAGGTATGTAAGGTACAGATATATTTTTGTTACATTAAAGCACGGTTTATCAGCAGGTCTTGCCTCTGTAAATATTGATATATCCTCTGGAGGACCATCTATGGACCAGTTAATGAGACACGGTAAATGGTTTGATAATAGTGGTATAAAGCAGTCGTATTGGTGGACTAAATAATTTGATAGAATAGGGTATGGGGAAACTTAAAGAGAGTTTAAATGAGAACAAGAAATTTTTACTCTTAGCTGCAGGTCTTCTTGTTATCTCTTCTCTTATCTTTGTTTTCTTAAATACAGGTTTGATTACTCCTTCAAGTATCCTTTTCCAGGAAGAGAAGAGCTACAAAAAGCCAGGTAATGTAATAGAAGAGGGTAAGGATTACAAGATAGTGATAAGTACTACCTACGGTGATATATATATAGATCTGTATGAGGATAGAGCTCCTGAGAATGTAAATAGTTTGTTGTTTTTAATAGGAGAGAGATACTATGAGGGATTAACTTTTCATAGGGTTATAAAGAACTTTCTTGTGCAGACAGGAGATAGGAAAGGAGATGGTAGTGGTTATCCTGGGTATATAGTTAAGTTAGAGAATTTAGAGTCTTTCTCTGATTACGATGTAGGTATGGCTAATGCATCGCAATTTTTTGTAGTACTACCTGGTTTTGATAGAGAGAGAATTGATGGAGAATATTCACTTGTTGGGAGAGTAACAGGTGGTTTCGTAGTACTAGAATCTATAGAGAAGGCAGAGGTAGATAGAAACTACAGGCCTGTTAATGATGTAGTAGTGAAGAGTATTCAGATTCATGAAAAGTAGTACTATGGGTTTCTTCACTTAAGATAGAATTAATCTTTTCCATTTACAATATATAGATGGAAAAGAGTGTATCTTTTAAAAATATCGCATATCTTTCTCTTTTTTTTGTTTTAGGTTTTCTATCTCATCTCTATCTAATTCATAGAGAGGATATAGATCTGTTTAGCATTCTTAATCAACAAGAAGATGTTACTGTTATTGAAGATGTAGTAGAAAAGATGGAAACAGAGTGTTCAATGACAGTTGAGCAAGAAGAGGAATATAATCCGTGTCCTGTTTTAATAGATGTTAGTGGTGCTGTAAAAAATCCTGGTGTTTACTGCTTCCAGAGAGATAATAGTGTAATGGATGCTATTAAGAAAGCAAAAGGATTTACTTCTGATGCGGGTTTTAAATATATCTCTATGAAGATTAATTTGGCTACCAAACTAATTGGGAATACAAAAATATACATACCATTTGAGAGTGATTATGATTGTAAATTACTTACTTTTAATCTTCCCAAAGAGATTATTGAGATTAGTACACCTCCTGCAGAGAAGGCTCCTGAAGATACGACTGGTACCCCAGCAGAGTGTATTAGTATCAACAATGCAACAAGTGAGGAGTTACAAACTCTGAGTGGTATAGGTCCCTCTACTGCAGAGAAAATAATTGAGGGTAGGCCTTATGAAGTATTAGAGGATTTACTTAATGTTAAGGGTATAGGGGAGGCAACGTTTAACAAGTTTAAGGACAAGATATGTCTTTAAAGGTATTAAAGGAGAAATATAGTGCTTTACTACTGTTTTTCATTGATTACAGAGTACTTCTTTACTGTTTTACAATTTTGAGTGTATCAATCTGTAGTGCAAAGTTACTTGAAGATGTAATTTTTTTTGAGAAAGAGATAACCAAGAGTAGCATTATCCATTTTTTACTGCCTCCTGTTCTCCTAGTAATTTTCTTCATAGTTTCATACAAGGTGTTTTTGCGTGTTAACTTTTTTGGTACGTTTGTGAAGATTCTTCTGTTATCACTCTTTCTGTCTCTACCTTTGCAGTATTTAAATTACAGAAAGATTTCAAGAAACTTACAGAAAGTCCAAGGTTTCACTTCTAAAAACATGTGGATAACAGGCGTTGTACTGTCTCAAGAGAAGAAGAATACCTATCTCTTTGATTCTAACAGATCAGGGTTAGGAAAATCTCTCCTGCGATTTCAAGAGTATCCTGTTTTACATGTGGGCCAGGAGTGTAGAATGAATGTAAATGTAGTGGAACCCTCTACATTTGATGATTTTGATTACAAAAAATATCTTTTTAGAAAAGGAATATATTCAATCTTAGAGGTAAAGAGCTATCAGTGTACTGATAGTGGTAATAGGGCACTACTTTTTAGATATAGGCTAGAAAGTCTTGTGATTAAGGCATTACCAGAGCCAGAGGCTTCTCTGTTAATAGGGATCATGTTTGGAAGTAAGAGAGTATTTAGAGAAGACTTTAAACAGGTATTAAGCATATCAGGGGTGTCACACATAGTATCTGCATCAGGATACAATATTGCACTTGTTGTAGAGGCCATAGAGAGGGTTACAGAGAGGTTCTCTGGTAAGAGGGTAGTGCTTCTTAAGATATTCGGTATATGGCTGTTCTGTATCTTCTCAGGTCTTACAGCATCTCTGCTAAGAGCTACTGTAATGTTAAGCCTCTATCTACTTGCTAACTTCCTAGGTAGGGAGAGTAACAAAGGGATCTGTTTACTGTTGTGTATTACCGTATTACTGATGCTAAATCCCTTCTTAATACACGATGTAGGGTTTCTTTTCTCTTTTGTGTGTACAACAGGACTAATATTTTTTACAAGATGTTTTCAAAAGATAAAGAGGAATCCTTTTTTGAGCAGTATTCTTCCAACTCTAACCTGCTTATTGTTTTCACTTCCATTATCATTAATATATTTCAAAAAGTTTAGTATTGTATCTCTACTTTCAAACAGTATCGCAGTACCAATAGTAAATAGTACAATATTTTGGGGATTAGGAAGTACTCTGTTGAATATGTTTTTTGATGCTAAATTCCTCTATCTAATACCGTTTCTACAGTTAAATATATTTAAGAGTTTTGTACAGTTTCTCTCTAGAGTAAAGATGTTTGAATGTGATATGGGTTCTCCTTCTCTTTTCTTAATTATTTATCTTTTCCTTTTCTTTCTCTCTCTATACAGATATCCTGTATCATCTAATAATTACTATTTAAACAGAGTAAAACAGTATGAAAAGTAGAGTATGGAGAGTTGGGGTTTGGCTTCTGTTAGTATTACTCTATCTACTGAGTACAAAATATGAGGATAGTGTAGTATTTCTAGATGTAGGACAAGGAGATGCAATACTGATTCAGAGTGGTACTGAACAGATTTTAGTTGATACAGGACCCAATGGTGATGTAATTTACAAATTGCAGAGATATATGCCGTTTTTTGATAGAAGGATAGAGTATATTGTTCTTACACATCCTCATCAAGATCACTTAGGAGGTATTTTAGAGATACTGGAGAGGTATGAGGTAGGGAAGATTCTGTACTATCCTGTGTGTTATTCTAATAATGACTATGAGTACTTGTTACAGAATTTTGATAACTTAATACAGATCGGCAGAGGAGATACTATACGGCTAAAAAATATAGAGGTTGATGTATTGTGGCCCATACTAGAGCGTAGTATCAAGGAGTGTGTTAAACCTTATAATGGGAATGTGAATAATGATTCATTAGTCCTAGAATTTGAGTACTTAAATAAGAAGTTTCTACTTATGGGAGACATAGAGAGGGAGGTGGAATCAGTCTTGGTTGCTCAGGATTTAATTTCGAGCAATTATGATGTTCTTAAAGCAGGGCATCACTGTTCTAAAACTTCAAGTAGTGAAACGTTCTTAGAATACACATCTCCTTCTTTTGCTGTATGTTCAGTTGGTATAAAGAATTCATTCGGTCATCCAAGTAGTGAAACATTAAAAAACTTTTCTAGGTATGGTGTAAAATATTTGTTAACATCTGAGCAGGGAGATATACAGGTAAAATAGGAGAAATATGATAAAATAGGGCATACTTTGTACTTGTAGCTCAATCGGATAGAGCATTGGTTTGCGGAACCAAAGGTTGACAGTTCGAATCTGTCCAAGTACATTCCATAGTTTCTTTTCTCTAGTGTAAATTTTGTTAAAGAGTGGTATTATTACATTGAAAGATCATATAGAAAGCACTCGTAGCTCAATTGGATAGAGCATCGGTCTTCGGAACCGAGGGTTGGGGGTTCGACTCCCTCCGAGTGCAGATTAATATATACTTTAGGTATATGATTGAAATTAAACAACAGATTGAAGAGACTTTAAAAGGTATTCTTTTGCAGAGAGGTATTCAGAGAGAGAGAGTCCAAGTAGAGATACCCACAGATTCACAGCACGGTGATTTAACATCAAATATTGCAATGCAACTCTCTAAGGACTTGAAGTCTAATCCTATGGAGATAGCCAGTGAAATAGTGAGTAGCTTTCCTAAAGATGATAATATTGCAAAGATAGAGGTAGTTAAGCCTGGGTTTATTAATTTCTTCTTTTCAGATAAATATCTTTTTACAGTACTGGATAGGATTAATAATGATGAGAATTATTTTAACTTAGATATTCTAAAAGGTAAAAAATATATTATTGAATATACAGATCCTAATCCTTTTAAAGTGTTTCATATAGGGCATCTCTATACAAATATGGTAGGAGAATCATTAGCATGCCTTGTTGAAGCTTTAGGAGCCTCTGTTGTGAGGGCTAATTATCAGGGTGATGTAGGGTTACATGTTGCTAAAACAATATGGGGATTAATGGAGATGCTCAAGAATGAGAGCAGATCCTTTGAGAGCCTAAATAATCTCTCTTTAGAAGAGAGGATGAGATATTTAGGAGATGCATATATGTTAGGTTTTAAGATGTATGATGATCTGAAGGATGAAAAGATAATATCTCAGATAAAGGATATTAATCACTTTGTATTCTGTATGTTTATTCCTTGTATTGAAAAAAGAGAATACAAATTTGATACTGTATTAGTTAAAGAGATCTATTTTAAAGGTAGAGAGTGGAGTTTAGAGTATTTTGAGAAGATATACAGGAGAACAGGAACAAAATTTGATAAGTATTACTTTGAGAGTAAGATGGGAGAGAGAGGATTAGAGATTGTAATGGATAATATTGATGGTAAGGGAGAGAATCTCTTTACAAGAAGTAAAGGAGCAATAGTTTATGAAGGAGATGAGAGTAAAGGATTGCATACAAGGGTATTTGTGAATAATGAGGGATTACCAACATATGAAGCAAAGGAGTTAGCATTACCATTTAGAAAATATGAGGATACAGAATTTGACAAATCAATTACTATTACTGCAGATGAGCAGAGTAGCTATTTCAAGGTTGTTTTTGATGCACTTTCGCAGTTAGATAAGGAGCTTGCTAAGAAGTCTGAACATATCTCTCACGGTATGGTTAAGCTTCCAGGAGCACGTAAGATGTCAAGTAGGAAGGGTCAGATTATTGAGGGAGAGTGGTTGTTGAATGAAACAGCAGAGAAGGTAGAACAGCTAATGCACTCTAGCGGTAAATGGCAGAGAGATCAGCTAGCAGGCTTAAGTGAGAGTATAGCTGTGGGAGCAATAAAGTATGCATTTATTAGAGTAGGTATAGGCAGAGATGTAATTTTTGATTTTGAAGACTCTATTACCTTTGATGGTGATACAGGTCCTTATCTTCTCTATGTGTATGCTAGATGTAACTCCATTTTGAAAGGGGCAGATTTCAAATATTCTCACCAAGGGCATATAGAGGTAAATGCTTATACTAAAGAGCTTGTAAGAGTCATTAGCAGGTACAAGGAGTATCTGGTAACAGCTTCTTTAAACTACTCACCCAGTAGTCTCTGTGCTTATCTGTTTGAACTTGGTCAAACTTTTAATACTTTTTATCAGAATGTACGTGTATTAGATTCTAAAGATAGAGATTTTCTCTTATCTGTAGTGAATGCTACTGCTCAGATTGTAAAACATGGTTTAAATGCTTTAGGCATAGGAGTTGTTGATAGAATGTAGAGTTCGGGGTGTAGCTCAGGTGGCTAGAGCGCTACGTTCGGGACGTAGAGGTCGTCTGTTCAAGTCAGATCACCCCGATTTGTAGTTTTATTTAAGAAAAAATATCTCCATCCTCTTTTCTTTGGCATATTAATATTTAGTTAGGTATCATAATATTATAAAATATCTTCCATTATATAGGTATGCTAAAGGAAGAGAGTATTCAAAAGGGTAATTACTCTATATTATAATATCTTGCTTTAATTAAAATTAGTGATGTTACACGCTTTTGAGAATCTTTAGTTTTACCTCTTTCCATCTCTATAACTAGGGTGTGAAATATTTAGATTCTTTCTAAAAGTAAAAGATGGACAATGTATACAATTGTTGAATCTTAAGTATTTAATCTCTTGATTTATCCTTTGTTTCTGCTACTATCTGTCTCTCATTAATATATTAAACTGTTACTTCCTCTTTCTCCGTACTAAAGAATAGAGTGAGTCTAATATTTGGCTACCCATATATATTAAAAAAAGAGGATTCTCTGATTTTGTCTCTCCTTTTTATCTCAGATATATTTACAGAGTCTTAGTGTGATTCCCTTGTAAATTGTTGCATCTTAGCATACAATTTTATTAATGAAGAATATCTTTAAGAGTAAGAGATCTAGCTATATAGCTTCTCCTCGTTGGAAACCTAAAAACCCTGATAAAGATTATGTTATCTCTTACATTGATATTGAACTGGCGGATGGTATCTCTCATGATAGATTCGAGGATGCAGTGGCTAGTTGTGCAGCAGAGAGTTCAACGGGAACATGGACTGAGGTTTTTGCAGGACGAGATTCTGGAGCTAAATTAGCAGAGAAATTAAAAGCTGTTGCATATGATTTAGAACCTAGTACAAATACTTTTAAGATTGCCTATAAAAAAGAACTTTTTGAAGAAGGTAATATGGCAGGTCTTTTAGCAGGGATTGTAGGAAATATAGAGGGTATGAAGATGCTCAAAGCTTTTAGATTAATAGATGTAAGATTTCCAGAAAGTCTTGTTAAAAGCTTCCCTGGTCCTCAATTCGGTATAGATGGAGTTAGAGAGTTTATGCAGATAGAGAGAGGTCCTCTGCTTTGTAGTGTACCTAAAC
>JAAZIL010000041.1 GCA_012800885.1 Candidatus Dojkabacteria bacterium | reverse complement strand
GTGAATATCCAGTATGTGGAGATAATCTTAGAGAATGTAAGGTCGGAACATGGGTAGCACAACTAGAGAATGAATGGTCATGTCGTACTTATTCCGCAGATAACAAAACATATTGGACTATCTCTTGTAGTTTAAAAAATAAGGAACCTGGTGTTCAGCCCATACCAACTCCTTCTCCCATACCAACTCCTCCTCTTTTCACCTATTCAACCCCAGAACCACCCATTACTCAATCATCTTTGCCATCACAAACAACAGTTCAAGCTACAGAGAAATATACAATCGACTTTAACGTTCCATGTAATGAGAAACGCTGTTATTGTCCTGAGGAATCAATTGATAAGCATGTAAAAACAAATGAATATTGTAGGCATGTTAGAAAGGAACTCGGAGGTTCCTGTGATATATACCATAATCCTTCTGTAGGCGATATTTGTTCTAAAGATGGTAATACATGCGTCCTTGTAGAATATCTTGATTCAGATTTACTTTGGTGTTATGGTTTACCTTCAATTCAAAACAACTTGTATCTAAAAAAGAATACCTCGACTATTTCACAAACTAAGCTGAGATTAAATATATTTGGTCAATCAACCCACACTTCTCAATACATTCTTGATTTTGAAAATGGTATATTTACAAATATATTTCCTGTACATATGAATTTACTTATGAAGGAAAAACATATTATTTCTCTATTTCTGAATCAGATATAGGGTTTTCTTCTGGCAATGTTTTAATCTACATAGACTCTAATAATAACAATCAGTTAGACGAAGACATTGATATTGTAGTATCTGACTTAGCATCTGTAATCAATATTAAAGCTGAAAGTATGGATTACAAATTTAACCTTACAGAGGGTTTTAACTTTATAACAATACCTTACTTATCAACCGACGTTGATCACGCCACAGCAGCAGGTTTACTCTCTGATATTAATCAAACATACGGCGATATTCTTTTCTCAATCTCTAAATTCGATGGTAAGTGGAAAATAGTCGGTCAAAATGTAGAGGTTTATGATAATAATGATTTCCAAATAATACCAGGACAAGGATATATTATTAAAGCCAAAGAAGATGTATCTATTACATTAACAGGCTCACCAGTACAATATGATTCTTCCTCAGATAGTGCTCCTATTGCTCTCTTTCCTGGATGGAATCTAATAGGCTTGTACGGTACAGGTACTAAACAATATACTGCTAAAAGTTTAATTAAAGATATGAATAACTATAAATCAACAAACTTTACTGCAGATAATGTAAGTAGATGGAAAGCGGACGTGCAGATGTATGACGGGTATCAATTAACAGTAGAGAACGGTATAGATATGGAGTACGGTTTTGATTATCCTATTAATACACTTCAATCATTCTTTGTAAGAATAAAAGAAGGAAAGGGTAACTGGCAACCGAGCCTTAAGTAAAAATATAAAGGGAGAGTAACACTCTCCCTTTTTAATTATCCTAAAAAAGTATTTCCTTTAGAAAGAACTCATTACTTTTAGTGCTAGCGCTGAGAGACCGGGTAGATCATATCTTTCTCCTTTTGCAACTTTAACAATACCCATTATTATGAAAATTACAACAACTAAACCGATAATACCTGACAATGCCCATCCAATTACAGGAATTATAGATAGAATCAGCTGTGCAGCTCCTAGAAGCATATATTGAGCTCCCATATATCTTACGAACTGGTCCTCTTTTTCTACAAAGAAAAGAATTAATCCAACTACAGGAATACAGGCCAATATGGCCATAACTTTATTCTCTTCTTTAAATTTAATCTCTTCTAATGTATATACTTTTTTGGCTTTTTTCTCCTCTGCCATAATATGTAGAATAAATTAATTTATTTTTTTAGTATACATATTTTTATACATATTAACAATAGTATACTACAGGCACTTGATGGGTATACAGGTTGTGGTATACTTTAACAATTACATTAGTATACCTACATATGGATGAAAAATTAACAGAGAGACAGGAGTTAGTACTTAAAAATATTAGGGATTTTTATCTTGATAATGGTCATGCACCTTCTTTAACGGAGCTACAATTAATGTTAAATATCTCTACAAAGAGAGGTGTAGTAAATCATTTAGAAGCGCTAGAGAAAAAAGGATATATTATTAGAACAAGTGAGCCAAGAGGAATTAAAATAGTTGAAGATAAGATTGGTGAAGAAGTTTATGAATATTTAGTAGGTATACCTATTTTAGGTTATGCTAACGCAGGTACACCGATAGCTTTGGCTGAAGAGAATCATATAGGTATATTACAAGTAGATAAAAAAATATTAAAAAATAGTAAAGATCTGTTTGCTCTAATTATATCAGGTGATTCAATGAATCAAAGACAGATAGGTGAACAATTATTAAAGGAAGGAAGTTACCTTATTGTTAAAAAGAATAGTGAATTTACTTCAGGGGACGTTGTTGTAGCTATTGTTGATGGGTGTGCAACAGTGAAAAATATTAAAAAGGAGAAAGAAATGGTTATACTCTATCCTCAATCCTCTAACTCTATTCATAGACCTATCTATCTTGACTCTAAAAGTGATTCAATTATTAACGGTAAAGTGATTAAGGTATTGAGTAACCCTGTGGTAAATTAATTTCTAATCTCTACTTTCTTTACATATTTAATCATAATCTCTCTGAGTTCTTCTAATTCCTTCTGAGTAAAAGAGTTAGAGTTTGTTAGATTAGGATTTATTGTTTTGCCAGGTCTGAAATTTTGAATATAGTATTTTTTAGAGCCTTTAATTATTCTACCTATCTCTTTAGCAGTATCTATTGAGTGAATCTCTTTTACGAAGGTAGTTCTAAATTCATAATCCTTAGCATTATCTTTAATTAAGTTAATACTCTCTTCAATATCTTTGTAATCTATGTTCTCAGTTAGCTTCTGCTTGTAAAGCTCTTTACTATACTTTACATCCATAGCCCAGTAATCAACAATATTTAGAGAGATAATCTCTTTAATGATAGTTGGGTTAGTACCATTAGTATCTAGTTTAACAAGATAGTTCAAATCTTTAATCTTCTTAATAAAAGGAATTAGATCAGGCTGTATAGTAGGTTCTCCACCTGTTATTACTACCCCATCTATTAATCCTATTCTAGACTCAAGAAATTTAAATACCTCTCTCTCTGGTATTATCATCTCTTTTCTACAAGGATGAATTACCAATTCAGGATTATGACAATATTCACATCTAAGATTACACCCGTATGTAAAGATAACAGAAGAGATTTTTCCTGCATAATCCAGTAATGAAGATTTTTCTAAACCAGCAATTAACATCCTGTATCAAAGGTTACTCTGTCGTAGAACTCAGATTGTTTACCTGGATTCCACTGTGTAATAGGTCTAATATATCCC
>JAAZIL010000040.1 GCA_012800885.1 Candidatus Dojkabacteria bacterium | reverse complement strand
TGCTCTGTTAATAGCAAATCTAGCTGCGGTAATACCTACAATCATAAGAATGATTATAATACCCATTACAATAAGCATCTCTATGAGAGTAAAACCTGAATACTTTCTATTCATATCAACTATTATTATTTAAATTAAATTATATATATAAAATTACACAATAAGTCTAATTATGTCAACTACCATCCCCATCACCTCCGAAAGCTGGAACATAGGGAGATAGACACCCAGAGCAATAAAGGCAATAGCTACACCCATTACTATTAAGAATACAGGCTCTAATAGGGAAGACATATTCGATGTCGCTATATCAACCTCATCCTTGTAATACTGAGACACCCTCTCAAGTACATTATCTAATTCACCTGTCTCTTCTCCTACAGCTATCATACTACTTACAATTAATGGATAATATTCACTTCTAGCAACAGGTATTGCTAAAGAACCTCCTTTCTCTACCTCTTGTTTTGCTTCCTCTATTACCTCTCTAAACATTACATTACTAAGTGACTGTGCTGTTAATTCCAATGCGCGGATGATAGGTAAACCACTAGCCATTAACAAGCCTAAGAGTCTAGTAAATTGTGCAATCTGCATCTTACTTATAATAGGTCCAATAATTGGGAATTTAGCAAGAATTTTATCTCTTGTTCTTCTTCCTTTCTCCGTATCAACCCAAACTTTGTAAGCAATAACTATAGATAGGACAGAAATAAGTAAGATCCACCAATAATTTAACAGAAAAGTACTCATACCCATTAACATTCGAGTAATAAAAGGAAGCTCTGCATCAAAATCAGCATATATCTCAGTCATAGTAGGGACCATTACAAACATCATTAATCCTACAACACCAAGAATTACGATAACAAGGATAATTGGGTAGATTAAAGCAGATCTTAATTTATCACCAAGCTTTTTACTCTCTTCTAACTCAATTGCTAGTTTATCTAGAATAACATCTAAATTTCCACTTGATTCCCCTGCTTCAATTAAATTAAGTGCTATATCATCAAAAACCTCATCCGCCTCTCTGAACGAATCTGCTAAACTTTTACCAGACTCAACAGAAGATTTAACCTGAGAGATTACTCTCTTAAACTGAGGATTAGAGATTTGTTGCTCCATTATCTGTAACCCTCTTGTAAGAGGTAATCCTGCTCCTACCATAGTTGCTAACTGTCTCATGAAGACTACTTTCTCCTTCATAGGAACACCTCCAATATTTATCTGACTCAAACTCTCAACATCTATTGAAATCTGTTCTTTGATATTTACAACAACTAAGCCTCTATCTTGAAGAATCTCAGCAAGAGCTTCTGCATCTCTAGCCTCCATCTTACCTTTTATCTCTTTACCTTCACTATCTCTAGCGGAATAAGTATATTTAGCCATAATTAACTTTTAAGTAATCTTAATACTTCCTCAGGAAAAACAGCATACTCCTGAGCTTTAGATATAGATATTACTCCCTCTCTGACAAGACCTACTAAAGATCTCTCTAAGGAAACCATCCCTATATCAGCACTTGTTCGAATTACATTATCTAATTGATGAGTCTTTGATTCTCTAATAAGGTTTCTAACTGCAGGATTAGCAATCATTATTTCAGTTACAGCTCTTCTACCTCCTTTATCTAATGGAATAAGTCTCTGTGCTACTATTGCTTCTAGGATATTTGATAACTGTAATCTAATCTGAGCCTGTTGATTGTGTGGGAAAACATCAATAATTCTATCTACTGTTTGTGCTGCATTGTTAGTATGTAGAGTAGCAAATACTAAGTGACCTGTCTCTGCTAAGGTAATAGCAGATGAGATAGTTTCGTAATCTCTCATCTCACCAACAAGTATCACATCAGGATCCTGACGAAATGCACTTCTAAGGGCAATAGACCAAGAGTGAGTATCTTCATTCATCTCTCTCTGATCAATCAGAGATTTTTTCCCTTCAAATACATACTCCACTGGGTCTTCAATTGTAACAATATGTGTAAATCTAGTTCTGTTAATCTCATCGAGAATCGCAGCTAATGTGGTACTCTTACCGTGACCAGTAGGACCTGTAACAAGAATAAAGCCTTGCTTTAATTGAGCAAACCTATGATATACACTTGGTAGCTTTAATTCTTCAATGGTTCTAATCCTTGTTGGAATCAATCTAAATGCTGCTGAGAGAGTACCCATAGAGTAGAAGACATTTATTCTAAAACGAGAGGAATATTCTCCTCCACCTTCATAGGAGTAGGCAATATCTATCTCTTTATTAACTTCTAGTAACTCCTTTTTCTCTTCACTTAAAATTGGAAAAATTAGTTTTTCTACATCTTGTTCATTAAGATTGGTATCACTAATCTCTTTTAACTCCCCATCTATCCTAACAATAGGGGGGTAACCTACTGTAATATGTAGATCTGAAGCTTCATATTGGATAGCATATTTAAGCAATTCTTCTATCTCTACTGTCGAGTCTGAAGACACTAACTCTTCGACAACAACAGGAGATTGCCCAGAAGGGTTTGCTAAAGGTTTAGAAAGATTATGTTCTTTAGGACTCCTTTTAAGAGCCTTAGGGATTTTTTGACCTGGAATTATATCCTGAAGCTCCTCTGTAATTACAGTTTTTGTATCAACAGGTACATCAGATACATCAATGATAGGGGAGGCCTCTTGGATATTACTCAAATCATTAACCTCGTCATCTGTATTAGTACTATCCTTAACCACCTCTTCCACACTCTGTACAAAGGTATCCGTTTCCTTCTCTTCATGTGCTGATATAGTACTCTCTTGGTCACTCTGTCCAAGTGGTGGCTGAGATGGAACTACACTCTCTTGAACCGGCTCTGCAACCTGTTGAGTTTGTACAGGAGACTCCTCAGTTACAAGTGTAGTATCTGGTAAAGGAGTAGGGTTTTCTACCTGTAACTGTAAATCTTTTAGTAGGCCATCATCTCTGTTTTGTACAGGTGGATCTGTTGGTGGTGGTTGAGTTCCCGTATTAATTGTAGAGATATTCGGGTACTGTATTCCACTATTTTGGGCAGTATTGTTATCCATTTTTTAAATAACCTTAAATTTATTCTTTTGATACTCTGAGGACTTCTTCAATACTAGTAAGACCCTCGAGTGCTTTTAAATATCCATCTTGAATCATACTAATCATACCATATTTACGTGCCTCTTCTTCAATATCTTGAGCAGTAACATCTTCCATTATCATTCTACTAATTTTCTCGTTAACATCCAATACCTCAAAAATGCCAATTCTACCTGAATACCCAGAACCCCCACATCTATCACAACCAGAACCTCTGTAAAGAGAGATTACAGGATTACCGTTTGAATCTATCTCAGGTTCTTTTAATACAGAAGCACCTCTCTCTCCTTTCTTCTTAATAGCAGGAATAGCTTTCTGTAAATATTTAACAATATCAAAATTCTCTATAGAAGAGAGACTCTCTGTTAAAGTTTTAACAGCCTCTGCAGGAGCAGGAAACGGTTCTATACAGTACCTACAAACTCTTCTAGGAAGTCTCTGAGCAACTAGAGTTCTTACAGTAGACGCTAAGAGATAAGGCTCAATACCCATATCTAAGAGCCTAGGAATTGCTGCTGCAGCACCATTGGTATGCAGAGTTGATAGTACTAAATGGCCCGTAAGGGATGCTTGTACAGCGAGCTCAGCAGTCTCTTCATCTCGAATCTCTCCAACCATTACGATATCAGGATCTTGTCTTAAGACAGATCTTAAACCGTTAGCAAAAGTCAACCCTATATCCGGATTAATCTGAATTTGAGTTACACCAGGAACTCTAATCTCAACAGGATTCTCCAGAGAGATAATATTTACTCCTGGATCATTTATTTTAATCAACGAAGAGGCCAAAGTTCTTGTTTTACCACTACCTGTTGGACCTGTAACCAGTACAATACCGTTAGATACACTTAAACTATCCAGAAATATTTTGTAAGCATTACCTCTTAGGCCTGTACCCTCAAGAGCTATCCCAGTAAGATCTGATTCTAACAAACGCATAACAACTTTCTCTCCATGTATTGTAGGCATTACTGAAACACGAATATCAATCTTCTCATTTTTGTACTTTAGCTGGAATCTACCATCTTGAGGTAATCTCTTTTCATCTATTTTAAGGCTAGAAATAATTTTTAGACGAGAAACTACTGCAGGAGATAAGACTTTTGGCAGAGATAATCTCTCTGTCATAATACCGTGAATTCTAAACCTAATCCTTAATCTTGTCTCCATCGGCTCTACATGAATATCTGAACTCTTAGAGATAACTGCATATTGTAGAATAGAATTAACAATTCTAGCCACAGGTGCATTCTTGAAATCAATTTTCTCTAAAGACATAGTATCTTCAGCTATCTCTTGGATGGGGACATCAACATGCTCTAGAGCCTCTGTCACCTCACTACTCATAACTTCTCCCATTCTCCTATCCAAGATAAAGTTGACACCCTCCTCAGTAGAGATATATACGTCAATTCTTGTATTAGGAGGATAACTTCTTTGAATAGCCTGAGTAGCTTGTACATCAAAAGGATCTAACATAGCTAATTTAACAGAAGTCTCTTCTCTCTCGAAAGGAACAACTCTATGCTTTTTTAAGCTATCAATAGGAACTTCAGAGAGTACACTGTCCAGAACCTTTGCTTCCATCAAGTTCACAAAGGGGATATTAAATAGAGCAGACTTCGCTTGTGCTATCTGTTCATTATTCGCTAACCCCATCTCTCTGATTACAGTCTCCTCGTTCTTAGGGGAGCGTGCAGTCTCAAGTTGAACTTTTGTAACATCAGGTGGGCTAATTATCCCTTGTTTTTGTAAGTATGTGAGCAGTGTTTCTTGTGCCAAAACAAAGACAGTCTAATAACTTAGAATATATAATGATAACAGTAAGAGGTCTCTCTTCATAGACCTATAACAAAAATACACTGTATATCAGCTACTATTTAGAACACATTGGATTATTACATATGATCTCTGCCATGCTTACTAGTATCTCTTCTCTCTTGTTTTTGCACCTGACATATGAATAACCTTCTTTGCAAGCACATCTAAAGCATCAACAATATATGAATCAAACTCTCCATTACGAAGAATCGATAACTCTGTACACCCTAATATTACATAATCACACCCCTTAGCTTTTAATTCGGACAAAACAGAAGCCAATTCGTTAAAACTAACCATTTTAGAACTCTTTACCCCTTTGTAAATAATTCCCATTACTTTCTTCTGCATCTGTGCAGAGGGATACAGTATCTCGATAAGATCATCTTCTAAAAATTTCTCATACACTTTTGTACTTACAACACCGTCTGTAGCTAATAACCCCACTTTAGCCTTTCTCCCTTCTTTTTCCTTAATATAATCTAGTGTCTCCTTAACCATATTAACTACTGGTATAGATACACTTGACTGAATATTTTCCCAAAAAAGGTGGGAAGTATTGCATGTTATAGCAATAAAAGAAGCACCCATTTTTTCTAAAAGTCTTGCATCTTCTATTAATAACTCTTGGAGTAGTTCAGTCTGATTTGAAAGAATAGCCTTTGTACGATCGGGCATACTAGCATGATTAATATATATCGCATCTATATGGTCTTGATCTACTTTAGCCTCAGTTAAATCTACTACTAGATTGTAAAAATATGCAGAAGCTTTTGGACCCATACCTCCAATCACTCCTAGTTTTTTCTTGTTATTCTTTCTCATAATTCTAACTTCATTTTTCTAAAGTGACTTAAATGTGTTTTTAAAAACCTTAAGAATCTAAGAAACTTCATATCTTTAATAAAAAATACAGGATTAACAACATTACCAGACTTAATAAAAGACAGTATCTCTTCCCTATACTTCTTCTCTTTAATATACATGTAAGCTAACACTAAGGGAATTACTGTCC
Source organism: Candidatus Dojkabacteria bacterium (assembly GCA_012800885.1). Lineage (GTDB taxonomy): Bacteria > Patescibacteriota > Dojkabacteria > SC72 > SC72 > UBA5209. Next base: position 8,612 of record JAAZIL010000040.1, on the reverse strand, counting down.
ATAATTTCTTGTTAGTAGCCAAAATATATTTAATATCCTTCTTGTAAATACAATCATCTACAATATATCTAGCTAAATTGTAACCAGCACCCGTCACATAGTAGTTACTCCTTCCCTGTCTAGTATTAATCTCAAAAAATTTGTATTTCTTATCTCTACTATCATACTTAATATCAAAATTAAAAAAACCTACATAACCTATACTCTCTAAAAAATTCTGAGCTAATCTACAGATCTCTTCATTAACATCATTAATGATAACAGAGTGATTCCCTAATCCCAAAGGAGTGTGTTCCTCTCTCAGGACATGTCCCAAAGCCATTAACTTAACCTTACCTCTCCTATCAGAGTAACCTGTTAATACGTACATATATGTATCATCACCAGGGATAAAGTCTTGTAATATTAACTTACCACTGTAACCTGAAGAATATATTAAATCTATTACACTCAGTAATTCTTTTTCACTTTTTACCTTATAAACCTTTCTCTGACCTTCAAACTTTTTCTCAAAGTACATAACACTATCAGAAGGTTTAACAATTACTGGATAATCAAATCCATGAGCTACTTCCTCACCCATCTCTTCTGAGTAAACAAATGTATCGGGAATATCTAATGAATATTCTCTGCACAACTTGTAGAAACTCTCTTTTAGAGTAAGTTTCCTCATCAAGCTATACTCCACACAGAGTACAACAACATTACTTTCAAACTGGTTTTTTAACTTACTCGCAAGTGCAACATAATTATCTGCACACCCAATTAACACAATCTTTTTATCAGGATATTGTTTAGCTGTTGAATTCACAATCTCTAAGAAAGTATCTTCTTTGTCAATCTCAAGGTTAACAATATAGTCAACTATTTTACTGTTACAACTAGGCCCTGTATAGTATTTCCCACATACAATAGACTTAATCTTGTACTCTTCATAGAAAGCTCTCGCCATGCTGTATGAATTAATATCCCCTGCAAAAAGTAATGGAATAAATTCTTTTTTTTGAAATTTCATAATCTTAATCTATCAAAAATATTGTAAGTATACAATATAAATGAGAAGTAATATATGGTAGAATATAACTATATATGACATATCTAGTAATAGGGAATAATCAAGAAACTATTAGAAAAACCATTACTGAAATAATAAATATACTTTGGGAAAAAAAGATTAAAGATAATATCTTTGAAAGTAATAATCCAGATATTCACATACTCAAAGGAACTAATCTAGACAGTATTGGTATTGATGATGTAAAAGCTCTCCAAAAAGAGATGATTTACTCACCACACGGTGAAGCGGTACAGATAGCTCTGATTCTTAATGCAGAGAAGTTAACAATCCAAGCTCAAAATTCCTTTCTAAAAACCTTAGAAGAAGCTCCCCAGAGTACATGCTACATATTAGTTACAAACAATGAGAAGCATCTTCTTCCTACCGTAGTTTCAAGATCCTTGAAAATATATACAAAGGAGATGAAAGAAGAATACAGAGAGAATGAGGATATCGAGATACTCCAAATGGATATGGTTGAAGCATTCGGTAAAATAGAGAATATCTCAAAAAACAAAACAGATACCTTAAACTTTCTTAAGCTACTAGAGTTACACTTTCAAGATACTATTGAGAAAGAGATTGTTAAAGGGGAGAATAACAAACAGATATTTACCTATATTGAGAAAATACTTTTAACTCAGAAGAGAGTAGAGGCTAATGGGAATAGAAGATTGCTTCTAGAGAACCTCTTTCTTCAACTAACTAAAAACTATACCCTTAACATTTCTTAACATAACATATAGAATGTACCCTGTGCTAGTCATGATGTTGAAACTGAAAATAAATTAAATTAATTACAGATGCCTAAACCAATTAGTAAATACGGAGCCTCTAATATTCAAGTATTACAAGGGCTAGAAGCAGTAAGAAAAAGGCCTGCTATGTATATCGGTTCTACAGATAGAAATGGTCTACACCATATATTTACAGAGATACTTGATAACTCTGTAGATGAGGCAATAGCAGGATACTGTGACAGAATATGGGTAACTCTGCATAAGGATGATTCTATCTCTGTTAAAGATAACGGTAGAGGTATCCCTATTGAGATACACTCTCAAACAAAGGTATCTACTTTAGAAACAGTAATGACAAATCTACATGCAGGAGGAAAATTTGAAGAAGGAGCGTACAAGGTATCAGGAGGGTTACACGGAGTAGGAATGAAATGTACAAATGCTCTCTCAGAGTGGATGATAACTACTGTTAAGAGAGAAGGGAATATCTATCAACAAGAGTATAGAAGAGGTATACCACAATACTCCGTTAAAAAAATAGGAAAGACCAAAGAAGGAGATGGAACAGAACATAGATTCTTACCAGATAAAGAGATCTTTACTGAAACAGATTTTAATTTCAAAGAGATAGTGAAAAAATGTAGACAACACGCCTATCTTACAGCAGGACTAAAAATAACTATTACAGATGAGAGAGTAGAGAAGGGTAAATCTCCTATTATCTTTGAGTTGTACTTTGAAGATGGCATTAAATCATATGTTCTTTTTATGAACATAGATGAAAAATTAATAAATGAAGAACCTTTCTATGTTAACAAAACCCATGAAGGAATATTGGTAGAAGCTGCAATACAGTATACACACGGAATGGAAGAGGATGTCTACTGCTATACAAACAATATTATCAACCCTGAGGGAGGAACACATCTTGCAGGTTTCAGAACAGCACTAACAAGCGCAATTAATACGTATGCTCAAAAAGCTGAACTTTTAAAAGGAGTTACAACAGCACTCAGTGGAGATGATGTACGAGAAGGATTAAGTGCTGTACTATCTGTAAAAGTAACAAATCCACAGTTTGAAGGACAAACGAAAATAAAATTGAATAATCCTGAAGTAAAAAATGCAGTAGCAAAAATTGTAAGAGATGAACTATTAACATATTTAGATGAACATCCTAAAGAAGCGAAAGCAATAGTAGATAAGGCAGTTCTATCCTACAAAGCAAAAGCTGCAGCCAAAGCAGCAAGAGATGCAGTGATAAGAAAAAGTGCATTAGAGAGCACAACTCTACCTGGAAAGCTTGCAGATTGTATAAGTAACAATCCTGAAGAGTGTGAACTGTATATAGTTGAGGGAGATTCTGCAGGAGGAAGTGCAAGACAAGGAAGAGATAGAACGATACAAGCTGTATTGCCACTAAGAGGAAAAATTATTAATACACATAAGTATAGAGTTGATAGAGTACTAGGAAATAATGAATTTAAGGACATTACTACAGCACTAGGAGTAGGTATCGGTACTACACTAGATACATCAAAATTGAGATACCATAAAATTATAATAATGAGTGATGCAGATGTAGATGGATTACATATAACTACGTTAGTCCTTACACTTCTTTACAGATTCTTCAAACCCCTTATTGAAGAAGGATATATATATGTAGCCCAGCCACCTTTACATAAAGTTGAGATAGGAAAAAAGAAGTATTACTTCCTAAATGATGGAGAGAAAGACCTCTTTGTGCAAGAGGCGAAGAAAGCAGGTAAAAACCCTGTTGCTAATAGATTTAAAGGTTTAGGAGAGATGAATCCTGAACAGTTATGGGAAACTACTATGAATCCAGAGACTAGGGCCTTAAAACAGGTTCAAATTATAGATGGACAAGAGGCAGAGAAAACTTTCGAAATGTTAATGGGTACTGAAGTACCACCAAGAAGAAAATTTATTCAAAAATATGCAACAAAAGCACATTTAGATATATAAATTATTAATATAATAATTATGTTTTTAGAAAAAACAATCCAAGAAATACAGAGATCTCCAGGCCACGAGAAGGAAGTGGAGAAAATTGCCAGAAGAAGGCTGTTCTTCGATTTACCAAATAGGAATAAAGAGATACTCGCTACTGTACAGAACGATCACAGAAACAAGAAACTACAAGACTCTATCCAGAAACATTTAGAAGAATATGAGAGAGGTAAAATAGGGATTGAAAGAAAGAGTGATGAAGAAAAAGCTCTGTATGTACATATGTATAATGAAAGAGGAGAGGAGTTAGATTCCCTTAACATCACCTCTGAGAGAGACTCTACTATGTCTTTTCAAGAAACTGATACTGAAACCTTTAAGAAATTACATCTTCTTAGTATTAACTATGAAGAAGAAGTAGCAAAAATAGCTCAAGACATAAGTCCTAAAGCCATATAACACACACTCAATAACCATGTCTAGTAAAGAGAAGATTATAAAAAATAAAGAGAAAAAAATAGAAGTAATAAATAAGGAACCAGACGATACCTCTATCTCATCAGAAGAGAGTGAATTAGATTTTAACCTCTCATTTAAACCTGGAGAGATTATTCACAGATCAATAGTTGATGAGATGAAAGCAAACTATATTGATTACTCTATGTCAGTAATAGTATCTAGGGCTCTACCAGAGGTAAGAGATGGGCTAAAGCCATCACAGAGAAGGATCCTTGTTGCAATGAATGATTTGAATCTCTCGCCTACATCTAATTACAGAAAATGTGCAAAGATAGCTGGTGATACATCAGGTAACTACCACCCACACGGTGAAAGTATTGTGTATCCTACACTTGTAAAATTAGCACAAGACTTCTCTACTAGATACCCACTAGTACAAGGACAAGGGAATTTCGGTTCAATAGATGGGGACTCTGCTGCTGCGATGAGATATACAGAGGCAAGAATGGGTAAAATTACACCTGAGCTACTGAAAGATTTAAACAAAGGTACAGTAACATTTGTTACTAACTATGATAGTACTAGACTAGAACCAACTATACTTCCTGCTCTTTTTCCCAATCTACTAGCTAACGGGAGCCAAGGTATAGCTGTAGGTATGGCTACTCAGATTCCTCCTCACAATCTTGGAGAATTAATAGATGCTCTCCAAGAGATGATTAAAAGAAAAAATCAATGGGAAGGTATAGCTATACATAATGAATTAAGAAAAGAGAAAGAGAAGAATGAAACTGTACCTAAAACTCTTAACTCTAAACCACAAGACTATCTAGAGAACTATGTAGATACTGACAGAGACAACTATGAGGAAGAGATACAAAAACTCCTCTTAAGAATGAAAGAGAGAGAAGAGACAATTTATCCAGATTTCAAATCAGATGTATCTCCAGAAGAACTAATTGAAATAATTCCAGGGCCTGATTTCCCTACTGGAGGAACAATATATGATAGAGATGAGATACTAAATGCATACGCTACTGGAAGAGGAAGAATACTACAGAGGGCACAAGCATCTATAGTAGAAGGAGAGAACAATAGATACAACATTGTTGTTACAGAGATTCCCTATCAGGTAAACAAAGCCCATATGATTGAGAAAATTGCAGATCTGGTTAGAGATAAGAAAATTACTGGAATTGCAGATATTAAAGATGAATCAAACAAAGATGGGATAAGAGTAGTAATCGTTCTTAAAAGGGATGTACAGCCTAAAACTGTATTAAACAAACTCTTTAAGTATACAGAGATGCAGAAAACCTTTAATGCAAATATGATTGCATTGGTAGACCAAGAGCCTGTTACTCTATCACTAAAGAGAATGTTAGAACTATTTCTCTCATTTAGAATAACAGTAACTATTAGAAGATATGAATATGATCTAGCAGATGCAAGATATCATGCACATATACTTGAGGGATTACTAAAAGCATTAGATGTTCTAGACGAAATAATTACAACTATTAGAAATTCTAAAACACAAGATACTGCTAAAACAAACTTAATAGATAAGTTCAAATTTACTGAAGTACAAGCTCAAGCTATCTTAGATATGCAATTGAGAAGACTAGCTGCACTTGAGAGGATGAAAATTCAGAATGATTACAGAGAGACAAAGAAACGAATAGATGAATACAATACTATTCTTGATAGTCAAGACAAAATTCTTGAAATTATTAAGAAAGATTTAGAAGAGATAAAAGAGAAATATGCAGATAAAAGAAGAACAAAGGTAAGAAAAGGTAAAGTTGGTGAACTCTCTGACGAAGATTTAATAGCTCAAGAAGAGACATTGGTAACCATTACACACTCAGGATATGTTAAAAGAGTACCCCCTTCTACATATCAGATACAGAAGAGAGGAGGGAAGGGTATATCAGGCGGTGATACAAAAGAGGGTGATTTTATCGAACATGTACTTCTATGTAGCACTCATGATGAATTACTCCTGTTTACTAACAAGGGGAAGGTATTTACTACACGAATTTTCGAAATACCAGAGTACAGTAGAACAGCAAAAGGTATCCCCCTTATTAATCTCCTACAACTAGAACAAGATGAAACTGTTACCTCAATATTAACAAGAGATCCAAAGGGTGGAGTTATGGGTACAGAAGAGATACAGGAGAAACAAGATAAGGAAGGTATAGTGAAGAGAGAGAACTTTAAATATTTCTTTATGGTTACTAAAGAAGGGGTAGTAAAGAAAACTGATATAAAGGAGTTTGAAAAGATTAGGGCCAATGGATTAATAGCAATTAAACTAGATGATAAAGATGAATTAGTATGGGTTAAACCTTCAACAGGTAATGATGAAGTTATTCTTATCACATCTCAAGGGAAATCTATAAGATTCAGTGAAAAAGATGTAAGATCTTTAGGTAGAAGTACAAGAGGAGTCATTGCAATGAAATTTAAAACTGAAGCGGATTTTATTGTAGGGATGGGAGTAATAAGAAATAATGAAAACAGAGTACTTGTACTCTCTGAACACGGCTACGGTAAAATGTCCAAACTGTCCGAATATACAAAGCAGAGAAGGGGAGGAACAGGGATATTTACTTTTCGAGTTACCCCTAAAACAGGTAATCTTGTTGCTGCTAGAATTCTAGATCATCCAGAGGCAGAGATGGTTGTTATCTCAGAGAAATCTAAAGTTATTAGATCGTCTATTGAGGCTATCCCTATACTAAAAAGACAAACAAGTGGTGTAAAGATTATGAATGTAGTTGATGATGATAAAGTTGCAACAATGACAATACTCTAATCTAAATAAGATTTAATCCTTATTTCACAACTCTCTTGACCTTGATAAATAGTCTCTCTCTCCTTTTCTAACTTCTTAATTAAGTATGAAATACTCTTCTCATATCTACTTAATCTCTTATCTATAGTCTTAAACTGCATCTCTAAAAGATTAATAACCTCTCCTAAATCATAGATCTCCTTTACCATATTATCATCATTTTAAATTACTTAATATATTTTTACACACCTTAAAATATATTTCCTGACCTAATAATTAATAACTACTACTTGTATTAATATTACTACACCAATCATAGCTATTTATCTCTACTATACTATTTTCTACATACCCAATATATGAGATAATACACCGAAGTATGAAAAGAAGAAGAAATATTAACAAACTCTTTGATATCTATGTAATAGTAGGTTTCAGCTTCATTGTACTTACTCTAATACTAATTACTATACCTATCTTCCCGTATATCTGGTATAGAGTTAATCCTCAAGCTGTTAACAAAGATGTTGAAAAAATTGTAAAAGAGATTACCCAAGAAGAAGAGATAATAACAGAGAAGGAAGAAGAAGAGGAACTACAACCACCTCCACTAAATCCTGACTTACCGAAAGGATACTTTGTAGTAATACCAAGTATTGGTGTTAATTCACCAATTACTGCATCAAAAGATTACAAACAAGCATTACGCAAAGGTACTTGGATAGTAAATGATTACGGAACACCAGAGAGCAATTCTTTACCAATTATTCTTGCATCACACAGATATGGATACGCTAGTTGGGGAAACAAATTGAGAGATAAAATAGCTTTCTACAATTTACCAAATACTAAAGTAGGGGATAGAGTAAGCATATATTGGAATCAGAGAGAGTATATATATGAAATATATGCAAAAGAAGAGAGCACATATATATCAGATTATACCGGTGACCTTATACTCTATACCTGCAAATACTACAATTCCCCTGGAAGAATATTTAGATATGCAAACAGGGTAAATTGAGAGATACATCATGAAAAGAATTACTGGAATAATAATCACACTTGCTTTACTTCTGCTAATACCTCAAAAAATGGATGATCTATTACCACCAGAGCATGTAAATAAACAGGAGGATTACAGTAATAAACAGGAGTCTGAATGGTATGTAATGGGTATTCAGGATACATCAGAGATACTACAAGTAAAAACCTCTGTATCATCAACAAATTGGTGGGAGTACCCTAGTAACATTTACACAACAGAGAGAGATGGTGATGATCTCTTAGTATTAGTAAACAAACAATTCAAATTACCGAGTACATATGCTCCTAGCGATTTAGTAAAAGCAAGTAAATCAGGAATAAGGAGAGGGGAGAGTTATCAATTAAGAAGTATATTAATACCCGATTTAACAGCTATGATTAATGATGCAAAGAGTAGTGGAATAGATCTTAGTATTGTATCTGCATACAGATCGTATCAAACACAGGTAAATACGTATAAATATTGGTTGGGTAAAAACAATAATAATATTGCACTTGTAGATACATTCTCTGCAAGAGCAGGACATAGTCA
>JAAZIL010000039.1 GCA_012800885.1 Candidatus Dojkabacteria bacterium | reverse complement strand
TTACTCTACTGTTACTGAAGGTAATTCTCTCTCCTTACTATCTAGTGTTCTTGACACACAGGTAAGGACTTTCTCCTTTACCTACCCTTCTTCACTCGGTTTAATTTCATGGAGTTCTACTCCAATTAATAGTGTCAATACAAAAGGGGATAAAACAGAGATTATAACTGGAACACCACAAGCAGAGAGAATAAATATGTCTATTGGGAGTAATATTACCTATAGGTTTAAAATAAGCAAAAATTTACTTAATTCTTCAGAAGAGATATTGCTCTCTGATATTAAACTTCCTCTTAACAATAGCTACCAACATATAGTAATAGAGAGCTATTCACCAGAACCAGATAGAGCTTACAGAGATGCCGATAATAACTATATCCTTCAGTACTCACTCGCTCCTTTAAGCAGTATGGATATTGAGATTGAAGGATATATTCTAATGAATAAAACTCAGTACACAAAACCCTTAATAATTGATATCCCTACTAGTAATTTATGGAAAATTAACAATATTTCACTTGCAAAACAGATAAATAAGTATCTCGAAAATTCTGGATTAAAGCTACCAGAGACATTCTCCTCTATTTCTCAATTACAGAGTAATGATGAAAAAGAGATCCTATACACTAGTATATACAAGTATGTCATTAATGTATTAAAACCTAACACTGACACAATAGGGTCTCTTCTGGGCTCTGAAAGGCTTGGTGGAGAAGAAGTACTCCTTAAACAAGATATCTGTACAAGCGAAGATTACTCTGATGCTTTAATAGCGCTTCTGAGATACTACGATATCCCATCTAGATTAGTACTTGGATATATTACAAACATCTCCAATTATCATCCAGAGGGCATATATCACCACTGGGTTGAATACTATGATGAAGTTCAGAAAGATTGGCTTATCTTGGACCCTTTCTTAGAAGATTATTCCAATATCTCTTTACTAAAAAGAGAGATGCAGGATCATATCGCTATTATTTACAGGTATACTAACCCCAATCTCCCTAAACTTCCTTTTTTTAGTCCAGAAGAGTTGAAGATAGAGTTAATAGATGAAGAAATTGAATTAAAACACTCTGTTGAAAGCTACTTCTCATTAGAACCTTATACTATCTCTAATCCGTATCTCTCTGGATCTATTATTACAAAAAATACTGGTAATACTATACTTGATAATTTCCTAATTGTTGAATCTAATCCTAATCTATCTGACTATATTGATTATATAGAGAATAATACTGAAACCATTCTTCTTCCAGGCCAAACTCATAATATTAAATTCAATATACCAGCCTCTGCCATCTTAGATGATATGTTTGCATCTCTTAATATTGAGAGTGGTACCTATGCTATAGAGAAAGAATATGTAGAATACAATTTAGAAACACTTAAAGATTACAAAGCTCTAAATATTCTCTCAAAAGCTATATCAATTCTTTTCTTTATTTTTCTTAATATCGCTGTATACTATGTTATAAAAAATAATAAACAGAGAAAGTGAGTAATCATTTATTAACCACAATTGTAATTCTCGGTCTTGTTGCTATTCTTTTTCTAGCTACATATATTCAAGGCAAGACCGTTTCTCATAAAAGAAAAGACAGAATCTATACTAGTTTAGATGAGCTAGAGAATCAAGTAAAAAGTGAAGATATGTACGCCAGGAGAGACTCTATAATTAGATTAGATAACCTTTTAGCAAAAGCATTGAGAATTAGACTTAATAATCAGAAGGATTGTGGAGAAAATCTTAAAAATGCTAAAAATATGTTTACTAAGAATCTTTATCAAAACCTCTGGAAGGTACATAAGATAAGAAATGACATAGTACACAGAGACAGAGATATTGATTATGAAGAAGCAACCTATGCATACAGAATATATAAATTAGGAATTAAAAGAATACTAAAATGAAAAAAATCTCCCTTTCTACTATCCTCATATTACTATCTACATCCTTTCTCTACTCTCAGGACAAACCGATTACGCATAAGGAACAACCAATAACAACAGAGATAGAAGAAGAATATAGAATAGAGAGTGTTGAGGATAATGACATACCTATTGTAACAAGTAAAAACCAATATTTTGATATTGAGATATTAAAGGTTAAACAGAATCCTTTAAATAAAGAGATACTTCTAAAAGTATATATTACCTCTAAAATACACTCTCCACATACACAACTGATTTGGGATGCACCATCCTCAGTTGAGATAACTCCAAAGCATAGTAAATATACCTCTCTATCTACTAATCAAACATCTCAATTTGAAGCTATTATCAAACCGAAAAAACAAGGTACATTTGTTTTATCGTTCACAGCCTTAGCTTGGCAACACGATATAAATAAATCTAATAGTGTAAATTATAAATTTACAGTTAATAAATCTCTAGTCGTTCAACCACCAGATTCAAGATACATTTTCTCTCTTACCTTAATTTCTCTTGTAGTAATACTTCTTGTTTCTGGGGTAATATATGGAGTAGTAAAAGGAGTACGGTTTTTAATACTAAAATTAAAAAAATGGATTACTCCTCCTTCTCTTTAGTATTAATTAAATCTTTAATTATACCAATATCCTTAGATATATCACTCTGTTTAGTAATTATTCTCTTTAAGTAGTCTTCAATAAATACTACTCTCTTTGATGATGTGAAATACTCAATCGGTTTATTTAAAATTGTACTAATCTTGAATAATACATCTAAACTAGGGTAAGATCTTGATGATTCGTAAGAACTGATTGTCTTATCTGATAACCCAAGAGCCAAACCTAAACTTCGTTGAGACATACCTAGTTCGGTTCTTGCTTTTTGTAGTCTTCTACCAAATTCTTTAATATTCATCTATTTAAAAACTATATCAATTATCTCAATAAGTGTTTCTTTAAAAGTTCTCCTTCGAGGTTTCTCTATCTCCTTAATATCCATATGACTGTATACCTCAAATCCTTCCTCATACTTCTCAGTACTAGATGGCAAGTCGTATGGATTACTTATCTTTAGTCTTAACCTCTCTATTAGAGAGTCTTTGTATTCAAGTAATTTCCGTAGTTCAACTGATTCTCCATTAATATCTTCAATTCTTTGTACCAATTTCCTCTCTGAGACACGTACACTCTTTAGTTCTTCCTCTAGGTTAGGAAGTTTTCCAGCATCCTCTATAATCTTTTTATGCTCATCTGACTTAAGTAGTTTTTTCCTAATATCCTCTTCTTTCAGTACTCCATATCTGTAGTATGCTAATTCTCTGCTACTAGGTCTTCTACCAAGGACTTCTTCAAAGATTTTCTCTATCATGGGAGTTCTTTTAGATATACTACTTGTCTTAGGAGGAGAGGATCCTCCACTACTAAACTCATCAGTTATATCTTTAAAAATATCTTCGCCCAATGGCATGGACAATTATACTCTAAAAATATTTTAAATGCAGTAAAAGAACCTCAGATACGTAAAAGTTTACAGAGAAGTAATGAGAGGATTAATAAAAAAGCGGGAGACGGGATTCGAACCCGCAACCCTCTGTTTGGAAAACAGATATTCTAACCGTTGAACTACTCCCGCTAAGAGCTACTCTTCTTTCTCTACTGTTGCCTCTGTCTCTAAATCTTCTGTTCTCTCTTCCTGTTCTGGTGCCTCTCCAGTTGTAGGAACAACTACATCGTCTTCTAAATCTAAGTCTACAGTATTACCAACCTTTAGAGCTTTGCTACCAAACCTTTCTCTAAGATAAAATAGTTTAGATCTTCTTACTGTGCCTCTTTTAACTACCTGAATTTTCTCAAGAGTTGGGGAGTGAAAAGGTACAGTTTTTTCAACTCCTACTCCGTAAGATATTTTTCTTACTGTTAATGTTTTTCCTAAGCCTGTCCCCTTAATTGAGATTACAACTCCTTCAAACACCTGTATTCGCTCTTTTGTCCCTTCTTTAATCTTTAAATGTAACTTAACTATATCTCCAACCTTCACATCAGGTCTCTTCTTGTAGTGGTCACTCTCTACTTTTTCTAGAATTGTATTATCCATATTTATAAATATATTATTATATAATCGCTTCGTATTATAGAATAAAATTTAGAAATATGCCACAATATATAAAGTAATAAAGATATGGAAACAAAAAGAAAGGTGTTACTCATAATTATGGATGGCTTAGGTACAGCACCACAAGGACGTGGTAATGCAGTTGTATTAGCTAATCCAAGACATCTATCAAAGCTCTGGAGTACAAACCCACATACATACTTACTAGCCTCTGGAGAGGCTGTAGGGCTGCCCAGAGACACAAAAGGTAATAGTGAGGTAGGACATATAAATATGGGTGCAGGTAGAGTAGTAAATCAAACTTTAAAACGGATAAATTACTCAATAAATAATAAAAATTACTTTAGCAATAATGTCCTTAATGAAGCCCTAAACCACGCATTACGGCATAATTCTAATATACATATACTCTCCCTGGTTGGAGAAGGTGGAGTTCATGCACATACCAATCATCTATTAGCTACTTTAGACTTTCTATCAGTAAAAAACTTTAATAACAATGTCTTTATTCACGCCTTCACTGATGGGAGAGATTCTAAAATATTTGAATCAAACAAGTCATTAGATAAAATTCAAGCTCATATTAATAAAATCTCACTAGGTCAAATCGCTACACTATGTGGTAGGGCATGGGCTATGGATAGGAATCAGAATTGGGATAGGATAAAAAAGGCGTATGATTTGTTAACAAAAAATACAGGGCAATACTGTTCTACATATCAAAATTGTCTAAATGAAGCACATAGAAGAAATATCTCAGATGAATATATAGAGCCTACTGTCCTTATTAAAAATAGTAACATACAGAGAAATGATGTTGTACTATTTCTAAACTTCAGACCTGATAGAGCATTACAATTAACACAAAGCTTTGTAGATAGGGATTTTAAACACTTCCAACAAGAAGATATCCAACCGATTTTCTTTGCAAGTATGATCGAATACAGAAAGAAGTATCCATCTAAGGTGTTATTCCCTAAACAGTATATAAATTTCCCTGTAGGTAATGTTATTGCTTCTTACAATTTACGACAATTACGTATTGCTGAATCAGAGAAATTCCCACACGTTACATATTTCTTTAATGGGGGTACAGCGATTAAATACTTAGGTGAAGATAGAATTGAAGTACCTTCTCCTTCTGTTCCTACCTATGATTTAGCCCCAGAGATGAGTGCCTTAAAAGTAACAGAGGTTCTTCTATCTAGAATCAATCAAAATATCTATGATTTCATTGTTGTAAATTTTGCTAATGCTGATATGGTAGGTCATACAGGGAATATACCTGCTACTATAAAGGCTGTATCAACGGTAGATTACTGCGTAAACAAGTTGGTAGAAGAATTTACTAGAAGTGGTGGTGTTGTCTTAATTACCGCTGATCATGGTAATGCTGAGGAATTAGTTGATATAGATTCAGGTAAAGTAAACACTGAACACTCTTACAACCCTGTCCCTTTTATTATAGTTGGTCTTAAAAATCGCTCAACAAGATTAAAATATGGTGCTCTTAAAGATATAGCTCCAACAATACTAGATCTTATGGATTTAACAATTCCTAGTGAAATGAGTGGTATCTCTCTACTTCCTTCTCTTTAATCTTCTGTATACTCCCCTACCAATATATGCAAAAAATGCTATTAATACTAATATTAGAATAACAT
>JAAZIL010000038.1 GCA_012800885.1 Candidatus Dojkabacteria bacterium | reverse complement strand
TGGAAGTCAGATTAGTTCTGAGCAATCTACTGTGACTTACGGTGCTAAGGCAGATATAAATGCACCTGCAGGTTCATATCAAGAAACAGTATATTTTGTATGTGGTGCTTACTATTAGATTCTAGTATAATACTTAGATATGAAACTAATTAATATGCTGAAATTCAGAGGATTCTTAATCCTCTCTTTGTTAATACTACTCTCAAGCACATTTCAAGTTCATGCACAGAAAGATTTAGCAATAGGTGTAGCTCCTACATCTAAACTTATAAAGCTCTCACCTGATGAAGTATATTCTGATGAAGTAGTATTCTGGAATCTCACTCAGAGTACTGATACATACAAGGTTTTTATTAAAGGTTTCAGGCAAATTGAAAACCATCCTGGAACTGCAGTAATACTAACTGAAGAAGAAGAAGCTAACTCCCTCTACTCTGCTTCTAAATGGGTTACTGCTGAAAAAGATACTCTTTCACTTGAACCTCATAAAAACACTAAACTTAAATACACAATAAAAGTACCTAAAGACACTACCCCTGGTGAATACAATGTTGAAATCTTTCTAATCTCTGAGAGTGAATTTAATGAGAAGGGAACAGCTACATTTGCAAATCTAGCCTCTGGTGTACCTATTCTTATCCAAATAGGAGATGAGTATGTACAGAATGCTGAATTACTAAAATTTATTACAGATAAAAAAATCTATGAAAAGATAGATGTCACTTTTCTTAGTACAATTAAAAATCTAGGTAATACCCATATTAAACCTTCAGGAGATATTGTTGTAACAAATATATTCAAACAAGAAGTAGCAAGAGTACCGTATAACAATCATTCACAGAGTCTGTTAAGAGATAATACCGGTAATTTTGAAGATACCTGGCAACATTCAGGATATCTCTCTTTAGACAAAGCCATTATTCTTGGTCCAATGACAGCAACTGCTCTAATTACTTACAAAACACCTCATCCTGGTTTCTCTGTATTGAGCGAGGAAACCACATTCTGGGTTATTCCTTGGAAGATAATCTTTGTTATTATTATGGCTATTCTTCTTATCATAATGTTTAGAATTATTAAGAAGAAGATTGCAGAGAAACAGAAATGAAATTCCTAAAAGTACTGCTTACATTATTAATCATATATCCATTATTTTTCGCTTCTTCTATCAGCGCTAATACAATCTCACCAGCAATTAACAGAGTAAGACTAGCACAAGGGCAGAGAAGTATTGCTTCTTTGGATTTTCAAAACTCACAAAATATGGATCTGGAGATAGTTGCTACTCCCTATGCATATAATCCTAAAACAGATGAGATATCTTCTGATAAGGAAGATATTTTCTTAAGAGTAGATACAGACACATTTAATGTGAAAAGAGATGAAAAGATAAATATTAAATATGAAATTATACCTATTAGTAACCTCTCCAACGGTACCTATTTCAATATTATAGCGCTCACTCCTGTAATGGAGAATCAAGATATACAGATTAATGCTAGTATCTCTCAACTAATAATACTAGATATTGTTGACACTAATAATGATGTAAAGGGTATTGTTACTACAGACTATTCTACGAATATTCAATTAGTAAACAGAGGGATACCTTTTTTAACACCACTACGATTGAAATACTCTATTACAAATGCTTCTAACTATGTACTTACACCTCAAGGTAGAATAGATGTTTTTAATGAAAAAAATACATACAAACCAACATATATCTATGTGAACAAAGAAGAGCAACATCTCTATCCTGAAGAGGTACTAGAAGATAATATCCAAATTAATAGTTGGCATATCTCTGATATCTTTACTAAAAGGATAGTACTTGCACAAATTACAAACGGTCTAGATAGTAACTCACAGAGTATAGAGGTTGAGATAAGGAGTTATACTATTGAAATTGCTATTATTCTTACTCTGTTACTCCTTAGTGTAATACTATCCAAATATGTAATACAGAAAAAAACAAAAGAGAAAGAGAATATTCCAACAGGAAATAAGCAGAAAAAGAAGAAACAAATTAATAGAGTGAAAAAATCTTCTGGGTAGTTTTAAATCCTACTTTAGCAACATCTCTTAACTTCTCCTGGCCGTACATAGATACAAATTCTCTCCCTGTTGATATAACATCAGAAGCTCCTTTAGGGAAATTAAGCTTGTACTTGCTACACATTCTCTCCCACTCCTGAATAAATATCCCTCTTGCTATTATTGATGCACTCGCTACTGCAATGTCTTCCTCTCCTCTGTGGCGCTGTATTAAGTCACATTCTCTACCGTACTCTCCTAATTCATTTACTACTCTACTTTTAGATGATGAGAATTGATCAATTACAACATAATTACACTGTATATTCTTACTTTTTAAATCTTTAAGACCTTCCTCTATTACCAAAGCGTGTTGTTTTGCTAATAAAATAGATACATTTTTGTATTTA
>JAAZIL010000037.1 GCA_012800885.1 Candidatus Dojkabacteria bacterium | reverse complement strand
TTTTGGAATCATAGGGGTATTGTTAGTAAGCTTTTTCGTCTATACAACAAATATTGCCTACGAGACATTACAGCAGCAATCTTTAGCAGATGCTGAAGAGATTCTCACCTCAATGGTTGAAATCCCTGCTCCCGTGAGCTGGGAGTATAATAAGATTCGTGCTGTTATCTTGTGCCCTGGTGGCGAACCTTTTATTGTTAAAAACAGTAAAAAATTTGGTTCAGAAATGAGAAATTGTGCTTATTACGTAGCAAACGGTGTAGAATTGAAAATTTCTACACGTTTTTTTTCAAAAAAGGGAAGTATATACTTCTCCATAAATGAATAGATCTGAAAGGGGTGCCTATGTACTATTTGTGTCTTTACACATTTTTAGGTTCCCCTTTCATAATCTTCTTAGAATACTAAGAATAGATATTTTCTAATATTGGGAGTATCTGTTTCTTTCTACTTACTACACCCTTTAAATATACTTTGTTATCCTTAATCTCTTTGTTTAGTGCTTTTTCTACTAAAGGTATATCTTTACCTACAACTAATAGTAAACAATCTCTCTTGTTTAAATCTGTTAGCATAACAATCCTTAGAGAGTAAGGTTTAATACTATTATTAACCTCTAGCTCCTCTATTATCTCTCTCTCATTAAACTCCCTGTTATTTAATGTCTCAACCTGGCTTACAGATACCCAATTACCATCTATTTCAATACTCTTTACATCTTCTTCAATTATCTCTTTGGCAGTATATTTACTCCATACATCTTTCTGTTTAAAAAGCAATTTAAAATACTCTTGGACATTAGAGATACCGATGATATTACTCAATATATTAACCATTTTAATATCTAACTGTACTGTAGTTGGTGACATTAATCCGAGTGTGTCATCAAGAATTGCACTTAGAAGAATTCCTGCTGTATTAAAAGGTATTGAGATATTTGAATTTACCATTTTCTCTACTATTAGAGTACTTGTACTACCACAAGGTCTAATTGTTAATCTTTTTGGAATATTCTCAACTAATTTAACATCATGATGATCTATAACCTCTACAATATTTGCATTCTCCCAACCCTTAGGCCTATTCTCAGGATATGTATGGTCTACTAATACTACGTTTAGATTAGAGATACTTGGGAAAAAAGGAGGGATTGGAGTTTTGTATCTGTCAAATACCCACCTTGTAACAGAGTTTATCTCTCCGCACCTTATTGCTCTGTATTCATACTCTTTTAAAGAGTGTCTATACTGCTCATAACCGTATGCAGAAGCAATGGCATCTAAATCTGGATTAATATGTCCAACAATATATATTTTCTCTCTCTTCATTACCTACAATAATATCAAGAAAATAAATTGGAAGGAAGCTAAGTATTTTGACAAGAAGAGTGCAAATAGGTACACTGAATAGAATAATTTTGTAAGTTTTAGAGATTATGGAAGATAATTTTAATCCCTATGGATCGCAACAAGAGATGAACCCTCCACCAAATACTTTTGGTGATCCTGTCCAGAGGCCAGAAGTAGAGAGTAGAGATAATGAGATTCAGAATGAGAGAGTAAAGAATTTAATTAAAACAGAATTTCCCTTAGTTGGTATAGAATTTATTGATTCTAAAGGAGTAAATGGTTTACATATAGGTTATTTAGCAGAAGGAAAAGAATTGCTTAGCCAGAGCAGTCAAGAAAAAATCAGTGAATTTCTTTATAATTCTCCTTTCTCATATTTAGACTCAAAATCAGCTCAATTTGTTAGAGGGATTTTTAGTCCTCAAGAGCCTATTGATGGAGGTCTTGTTGTTTCTAAACTCGGTATCTCTATACCTATCTCTTTTTATCCTGAAAACAGAAAAGATATCTCTGATCCTGAGCAGTACAAAACAATCTCTTTACTAGAATTTGATGATGAAACTCTTGAAATATTCTCTGATGCATTAAATCTACTTAATAAGATAAATAAAGAGGAGGCAGATGCAAAAGTAGATCCTATTGATAGGATAGAGAAAGCTTTTGGGAGTTCGAAACAGAGAACTTATTAATACAAATTAATTATGCCAGATAAAATTAATAAAACTTATGATGTTGCTATTATAGGAAGTGGTCCAGCAGGTCTCTCAGCTAGTATATATGCAAGTAGGTATAGATTAAGCAATATTGTAATAGGTGAAATGCTTGGTGGCTCTATTAGTGATGCACACAGGGTATGTAACTACCCTGGCTTTATTGATACTCCAGGAATTGATTTAAGTCAAAATTTTTTAAAGCAAGCAGAACATCTAGGAGGAGAGTTCTCTCAAGAGTTGGTGACTAAAATATTAAAGAAGGATAATTTATTCCTTTTAGAAACAGAATCTCAGAATACCTATTACTCTAAAACTATCATATTAACCTTAGGTTCAAGTCGTAATAAATTAGGTTTACCTAATGAAGATTTCTTTCTCGGTAAAGGTGTCTCCTACTGTGCAACTTGTGACGCTATGTTTTTTAGGGAGAAGAGAGTTGCAGTAGTGGGTGGTAGTAATGCTGCTACAATGTCAGCTAGCATGCTCTCTGATATTGCTAGTGAGGTATATATTATCTACAGAGGAACAGAGCTAAGGGGAGATCAGGTATGGATAGAGGATGTTAAAGAGAAGAGTAATATTAAAATTATTTACTCTACTACTGTAGTAAGTTTAGAGGGAGGGAGTAAGTTAGAAAGAATTAAACTTTCAAATAGGTATAACAATTCAGAATACTTAGAGATAGATGGACTATTTATTGAGATTGGTTCAGTTCCAAATGCAGATTTAGCACAACAAATAGGGGTTAAATTAGACAGAGAGAATTACATAGTGGTATCAGAGGACCAATCTACCAGTTTAGAGGGTATCTGGGCTGCTGGAGACTGTACAAACAGCTCAAATAAGTTTAGTCAGGTTGTAACAGCTGCTAGTGAAGGAGCAATAGCAGCAAATTCGATCTTTGCGTTTATCAAGAAAAAAACGGTTTAATCCCCACTCTTGTTTACATGGTTTACCCACTCTTCTAAATAGTTTGAACTAGACCATTCTTTTAGTTTCCCAACATTATACTCTATTCTTCCACCATAGCTTTCAATGAAATCCGCCTCTAATTTCAATGGGCTGTTAGGAGTATTTCTGTCTTTTTCGTTCCTGTCTCCTCCTTTTGCAAAAACATCTGGTTTAATAATCTTAAGAGCCCCTAATACTGAGTACTCTGTTGGATGGTCATATATTACAACATAATCAACACCTTTTAGATCATTAACAATTTGAGCTCTATCCATCTCGGGCATAAAAGGTTTCCCTTTTTTAGTTTTGCATATCTGATCACCATTAATCACCACTACTAGTACATCACCAAGTTTCTTTGATTCAACAATACAGGAAGTATGTCCTGGATGAAGAGGATCAAAGAAGCCTGATGTAGAAACAATAGTTTTTCCTTTTAATTTCTCTTCTCTAAGCTTAGGAAATTCATCTATAGGTATAATCATTGTTTAAACTATTAATATTATGTTTCTTCATTTAATCAGTTTTAAGGGAACAAAGCAATAAATAATTCTTATATAGATAGTAAGATAGTTTACAGCCCCTAGTAGTTTGTACAGTGTTGAGATACTACATATTGTAGGTAATAACTCACAACTAAGCTTACTACAGGGCTTTGACAAACACAATATGTTGGGGTAGGTTGTAAGACCTAATACAATATATTGTGTTATGAAGTGTCCTTACTGTGGTAATACATCTACTAAAGTCATTGACAAGAGAGATAACGCTGAAGATCTCTCAACAAGACGTAGAAGACAGTGTCTAAGATGTGGTAGAAGATATACAACATTTGAAAGAATTGAGAAGGTCAAAATCATTGTTATTAAAAGGGATGGCTCTTTTGAAGAATTTGATTGTGATAAGTTAATTAAGGGTATTAAAAAAGCTGTAGATGCAGATAAGGTTTCTGATTTAGAGATTGAAGAATTTTGTGAAGTAGTAAAAAGAAAAGCCATGATTAGTAGTGAACGAATTACTACTACAGAGATAGGTAATATGGTTTTAGATTGGTTAAAAACCCTAGATCCTTTAGCATATATGAGGTTTGCAAGTGTGTATAAGGATTTTGAAACTGTAAAAGATTTAAAAAAAGAGATTGAGACATTAATTTGATAGATACTTAAACTGCCGTGTCTTCAAAAAAAGATACTACAAAATCAATACCGTTTCTAGTAAGAAAAAGAGACAAAAGAATTGTAGAGTTTGATCAAGAGAGAATTACTTCGGCTGTTTTTAAAGCCGCTGAGAGTGTCGGTGGAGATGATAGAAAACGAGCAAAAGAGGTATCTGATGAGGTTGTAAAAAGATTGTTATCTAAATACCCAAGGAGAAAGTATGTTTCTACGGCAGAGATCTCTGAGGTAGTAAAAGATACTCTAAAAGATATGGGGCATGGTAAAACTGCTGTTGCTCTGGAACTTTTTGTAAGTTTAAGGCATAAGCTTAGGAATATTAAATCACTGATTGATGCAGAAGAGTTAGTTAGAGGATATATCGGTGAGGAAGATTGGAGAGTAAAAGAGAACAGTAATATGGCCTACTCTTGGCAAGGTTTAAATAATCATATCTCTTCATCTGTACAGGCTAATTACTGGCTTTATAGTACATATCCTAAGCATATTTCAAATGCACATATAAATGCAGATATTCATATTCATGATTTAGGTATGTTAGCAACCTACTGTTGTGGTTGGGACTTAAAAGATCTCCTTTTAAAAGGATTTACTGGTGTCTCTGGAAAAATATCTTCAGCCCCTGCTAAGCATTTCGGTGCAATATTAGGACAGTGTGTTAACTTTCTCTATACACTACAACATGAAGCTGCTGGTGCACAGGCTTTCTCTAGCTTTGATACTCTTCTTGCTCCTTTTATTCGCTATGACAAGCTCTCATACAAAGAAGTAAGACAAAAAATGCAAGAGTTTCTTTTTAATATGAATGTACCTACTAGGGTTGGATGCCAAACTCCTTTTACTAATATTACAATGGATCTAGTCCCTCACGGAGAGTTAGCTAAAGAAAATGTTGTAATTGGGGGTAAATTGCAGAAGGAGAAATACGGTGATTTCCAAAAAGAGATGGATATGTTAAATAGGGCTTTTTGTGAAATAATGATGGAAGGAGATGCACAGGGACGTCTTTTCTCTTATCCTATTCCTACTTACAATCTAACTAAAGATTTTGATTGGGATAATAAAAAGTATGATTCTCTGTGGGAGATGACTTCAAAATATGGGATTCCTTACTTCTCTAATTTTATTAACTCAGATATGAGTCCTGATGATGCACGTTCTATGTGTTGTAGACTGAGATTAGACAACAGGGAGCTTAGAAAGAGAGGTGGAGGCTTGTTTGGAGCTAACCCTCTAACAGGAAGTATAGGTGTTGTAACTTTAAATATGCCAAGGATAGGTTATCTTGCAAAAGATAAGGAAGACTTCCTCCAGAGAGTAAACAATTTAATGGATATTGCAAAAGAGAGTCTTTTGCTTAAAAGGGAGTTAATTGAGAAGTTTATGGATAGAGGTTTGTATCCCTACTCTAAGTTCTATTTATCAGATATAAGAGAGCGATTTGGTGAGTATTTTAAGAACCATTTTAATACTATTGGATTATTAGGATTGAATGAGGCTATGGTAAATTTCTTTAAAGATACAGAGAAGGATCTTACTTCGCCAGAAGGTAATGAGTTTGCTCTAGAAGTAATGAAGCATATGAGGGAGAGATTAATGACTTATCAACAGGAGACAAATCAGTTGTTTAACTTAGAGGCTACTCCGGGCGAGGGTACAACCTACAGGTTTGCTAAAGCTGATAGGAAAAAATTTGGTAATACTATTCTAACTGCTTCAGATTTAGGTAAAAAAGGAATAGATGCAGTCTACTATACTAACTCATCACAATTACCTGTTGGTTTTACAGATGATCTATTTGAAGCATTAGATTTACAAGATGAATTTCAATGTATGTATACTGGAGGGACAGTACTTCATATCTTTCTTGGTGAAAGAATGCCTGCTATCTCTGGTGTAAAACATTTAGTTAGAAAGATTGCAGAGAATTACAAACTCCCCTATTTCTCCCTTACGCCTACATTTAGTGTTTGTCCTAAACATGGATATATAACGGGGGAGCACCCTTACTGTCCTAAGTGTGATATAGAGGGTGGATATGTTGAAGGAATGCCTTTTAAAGAAATTAGTTAAATTTTTACTGCCTATACAATGGCCAAAAAAGAGAAAGTAGTAGCAAGACAGAGGTGTGAAGTGTATTCCAGGGTGGTGGGATATATTAGACC
>JAAZIL010000036.1 GCA_012800885.1 Candidatus Dojkabacteria bacterium | reverse complement strand
CTGTTTATAGAGACACCGTACTCATTCATTGTGAACAGAACACTTTTAATAGTTTCTGTCCCTATATCTAAAGCAACAATGGGAGTAGTTCCATCTAAGAGTGAATTACTTCTGGATTTTAGTCTCGGCAGTTTTATCATGTCTCTCAATTATATCACTAATGTAGTTCCTGTCTACATAGTTATTACTAGTATAATGGGCTCTCTCTCTGTTTTCTTGTATATATATTTAGCTAATTCTTTTTCAATTAGTTTTTTAAGATGTTCTTGGTCAAAACTCTTTGCTTTATTCGATTTAGAGAACCAATCTCTGTGTACATCAAATATTATATCTTTTATCTCTTTAAGAAGTTCTTGAGATTTTTTCATGTATATGAAGCCTCTAGATACAAATTGAGGTGTTCCCATAAGTCTATGTGTCTTAGCACTTGTGTTAAGAATAACGGCAAAGATACCGTATTCAGAGAGTTGTCTCCTATCCTTTAGTACAATCTCCCCTATATCTCCCACACCTAAGCCATCAATTAGAATTGGTTTTGATTCTATTACCCTATCTTTTCTCCATTTGTTGTTACTAAATTTCCATATCTGCCCATCATTAGTTAGTAGAACATCCTCATCCTTCATTCCCCATGAGAGATAGTTCTTCTTGTTAAAATATCTAAATGTGAGAGGTCCGTGTACAGGCATAACAGCCTTTGGTTTGATTAAGTCATAGAGTATTTTCATATCCTCTTGGTTACCGTGTCCTGTTGAGTGTATCTTTGTTTCGATTGTATCCTTAATTAAGTCAGCTCCTAGAGCTATTAACCTATCTGTCATTTTCTCAATAGTAGAGATATTCTCTGGTATCTCTGAGGAAGACATCATTACTAAGTCACCACTCTTAATCTTTACATACTTATGTTCATTTAAAGATATTCTTGTTAATGCTGCATATCTTTCACCTTGACTTCCTGTACAGAGTATTAGGAGTTGCTCATCTCTGTATCTTGAAATATCTTTCTCTTTCACAATCAAATTATCTGGAATTTGAATATATCCTTGTTTCTGAGCAATTGATACTGATTGTTCAATACTTCTTCCAGAAATTATGATTTTTCTGTTTGTTCTTTTTGCAATTTCAAAAAGCGCATGTAATCTTGTTAGAAGGGAAGAGAATGCAGCAACAATTATTCTTCCTTTCTGCTTCCTTATTAATTCCTCTAGATTCTCAGTAATCTCCGTTTCTGAAGGAGCCTTACCTTTCTCTGTAGCATTTGTACTCTCCATTAATGCTAAGTCTACTTTACCTCTTAAAGATTTCAATTTGTCGTAATCAGTTTCAGGCTCATTAGTAGGATTAGTGTCTATCTTGTAGTCCCCTGAGAAAAAGACATTACCTTTTGAAGTTTTAATAAAGATGGAGAATGCATCAGGAATACTGTGATTAATTCCAATGAAAGAAGCTTTAAAGTTTTTACCAATATCAACGGTAGTGTATCTTGAAACACCGTATAGTTTTGTTTTCTCTCTTAGACCTGCTTCTTCTAATCTCTCTGCAATTAATGCTTTTGCAAAATTTCCTGCATAAACTGGAGGATAATCAAGTTCAGGAAGCATCCATCTTAGTGCCCCTGTATGGTCTAAATGTCCATGAGTAATTAATATGCCTTTTATCTTCTTCTTGTTCTTCTTTAAATATCTCTGGTTAGGGATAAGGTAATCAATACCGTACATCTCTTGTCCAGGGAATGAATATCCTGCATCTACTATCACTATCTCATTTCCTAACTCCAAGAAATTACAATTTCTTCCAATTTCTGAAGTACCTGAGAGTGCACATAATTTTAATTCATCTATTCTTTTATTTTTATTCACTATTATTTATATATATATATTATTTATTTACCT
>JAAZIL010000035.1 GCA_012800885.1 Candidatus Dojkabacteria bacterium | reverse complement strand
GTATTCATCATAGTTGTTTTTTCTATCCAATTTTCTGATTCTAGAATTCAAGCTACTAAAGTAAGCCTCTAAGTTTTGGACTCCTGGTATATTACTTTTTCTACTGTTTTGAAATAGCTTAATCTGAGCTAGCAAGTCCTTAGGTTGATTATTAAAAGGTGTTGCACTAACTAGGATAACCTTTTTACTTCTACATATCTCTGATAGTCTTTCAAAAGATATTGTTGCCTCATTTCTGAAGTTGTGAGACTCATCAATAACAATGTTATCGTACTTATCTATCCCTCTTTCTAATATCCTTTCTAACATACCTACAGACTCACATTCATAACCTCTAACACCAAATTCCATCAACACATTGGCCCATGAACCCGGGTTGTCCTTTGAGATTAGTGCAGGGGAGGCAATAACCAAGGTCTTCCCCCCAAGCGTATTGATTAACCTTGCAGCAATATATGTTTTCCCTAAACCAACAACGTCCGATATAAACACTCCACCATACTCCTCTACAATCTTCTTAGCATTTACTACGGCCTGCTTCTGATACTCAAGCTCTAGATATCCTTCAGGTGTGTAATCTTCTATTTCTGTGTCTGCAGTAAGGTCTTCCTTAAAATACTCATACAGGAATTTAAGATATAACTGATATGGTGTAATCTCATTATTAAGATGGGTTTTTTCACTTATTGTGTCATTCAAATTCTGCGATATATCCATAGCTTCTTTCCAAAGTGCATTAAAATTGCCCAATGCATATTCGTAGTCCTTACTATTTTTTAACTCAACATTGAATTCCAAGTTGTCTTTAAGTCCTGATCTAGTGAGATTACTGGAGCCAGTGATAACTCTTCCATCGTCTAATTGGTCCTTATTAAATGTAAAGATATATAACTTAGCATGAAGGGGAGACTTATCGTAAATCTTTATCTGTAACTTTCCATTCTTTAACCACTCTACAAATTTAAACATTCCCTCCTCTACATCGGCATCATCTTCTGCTATTGCAACCTCATCAATATACTTCTTGCTAATACTATCTTTAATCTTTTTGGCTGACTCAAATTGTATTTCCAGATTCCCTTGTACAGCATCCGCAACTTGTGTTTCAGTATTAAGTCCAATTAGAATTCTTATCTTTTCTACTTTTTCTAGACTTTTGTATATCTGATAGAAACCACTTATGTAAAAATAGCCAACAAGTATATCTAAATTTTCTGTTCTGGGTACTAATTCATTCAATCGCTCTGAGAGGGTATTACCTTTCTCATTAGTAATAAACTCGGTAATCTGATTTCCTGACATAGTATCCCAAGTTCAATTTATATAGTTGCTTTGTAAAACACGCTTTACTTGTGTTATTTTACCCCCTTCTTATCTTTTTTACCATCCTTACAATCCTAACAAGTCTCTATTAAAAAATTGTAACTGTAACCTCTCTTCCTTTAGTGCTACATGTAATACTATTGTAAAAGCATCTACCAAGTCATCATGTTTCTCTACTCCAAAATACACTAACTCATGTAACAAGTCTTCTACACCTTCCTTAGGGAATAATACCTTCCCAGTTTTGATTAAGTATGTAACTGAATCTAATCTTGCCCTCTTATCTTGTCCCTCTACCTTAAAACCCACTACATCAACACCCTCCCTTTCTAATTGTTGTATTGCTGCCTTTTGATATCCCACATCCTCTACATATACTTTACAGTTTCTTCCAAACAAACCCGACTCTTTAGATAGAATTTTAATCTTCTCTATCGTTTCTGGAAAACCTAATCTTTCATTTATGGGAAACTTCTCTATGTAGACTCTTAAATTATTTTTATAACCAAAAATATGAGCAGTAACTATTGATGTGAAGTCCGCAGAATCATTCTTTGATATAGCCAAATCTACTCCCATGATTGAGTGCTGAAAGTCTTTTGAATCCTTCGGTAACTCTTCATACGTCTGAATCCACTCTTGTTTAACTATCTGATCCTCATCAGCTATTATCTTAAGCATATACTCTCTCTGCCATGCCTTGTCATCTCCATTAAGTATCTTTTCTTTCTCGATTGCTTCTAAACTAGAGTATTTACCCGGCCATAGGATAATATTCTTATCCCTTACTAACGGATATTTCTTAAATATGACATCTGAGTTCTTATTTAAGAAGTTTTTCTTTAATCTCATTAGCAGAGAGTCTTCATGTAAGAGATTACCTACCAGTATTATCTTAGTATTCCTTTCTCCTAATGGTGCTATCTCTCCTGTATACCAATTGTATGTTCTTTCCCTACCCTCCTTTGTTTTGGTTGAAGTGATATCCTCTACATCATCACAAATGATTAAGTCTGGTCTGTAAGCTCCATGCCTTATACCTCTAATACTCTGTTCACAAGAGGCTGCCATTATCTTTGCTTTAAACTTAGGGATATAAAGACCTAAAGAACCCCACTCATCTGATTTATCTTCAAATGGTCCTAAGTCTGCTCTAAGTAACTCATTAGATTCTAGTTCTCTTTTAATATTACTTAAGTGAATCCTAGCTTGTTGTTGTGTCTGAGAGAGTATTACTACACACTTCTTTTGCTGTTTACCTAGTACTGCCCATATGGGATAGGACATTGTCATAATGGTTGATTTAGCAGAACCTCTAAATGCTACTATTATTGCCAATTTAATATCTTCACTTTCAGTAATACCAAACATCTCTTTTTGAAAGAGTGCTGTCTGATACCTTGTATATTCACAAAAATACAGATGAAAGAATATCCAATGACTCTCTTTCACTATTATTCTTCTTGCTACTTGGTCTTCTAGTAGATTATCTATATCTTCCGTTGTGAATTCATTGTTACTGTCGTTTTTCATCTTCTTCCTCCTTTTGAAATGCCATACTAAGTGACTTACGGATTAATTCCTTCTGTTCATCTGTTAGGGGTAAATCAGGATTTTTGTTTGTTACCTCAAGTTTAGGTGAATATGTTTGATGATGATTCTTTAACCAGAATATTATTCCTGTTAGATTCCCCTCTTTAATTGCTGATATGAGTTGACTCTCTGCCATATCATTAATCATTTGAGATCCTTCATGAAGTGCAATATCTGCTTTGTCTGCAAACTTAGGATCACTCTTTTTCCATCTGTAGAATGTAGCTCTAGATACTCCAACTTTCTCACATGCTACTTGTATTACAGGTGTTTTCTTTATCTGTTCTATCAATATCTTTTTACTTGCTGTTTTCATAGCTTTTTAGCACTTAATTTAGTAAGGTTCTCCCACCTCTTTTTAATTACTTCTGCATATACAG
>JAAZIL010000034.1 GCA_012800885.1 Candidatus Dojkabacteria bacterium | reverse complement strand
TGCAGCAATACATTCTAAAAAACGATCTTGTTTGTATTGGTACACATACGCACCTTTTGTGTATTCCATTGCTTTGCCAGCAACAATGTAAACGTCTCCTGGGTTTTTCCCAGCAGGGTCGTAAACATAGTTTATGGTGCAATACATACAGGACCCTTCAGTTTCGACGGGGATCCCAACAATATCTGCGTTACACCAGTTTGTCAATTCTGGAGCAGAGATTACCACGGGCTCAACATCGGGACATTCAGGGCATGCAGGGCATGTCGGTATTTGGCATCCATTAGGAGCCATCAACCCACCAACATCATAGCAGGCCTTAACATAGTCCTTTGAGAACCCTTCCTTGCTTGTGCAAGCAGTTACGCTTAAAGCAAGGGCCAATACAAAAACCAACACGAAAATCTTTTTCATTTCAGCCTCCTTGCTGAATTTGAAATTTATCCAGATTTTTACACTTATTAAAAGTGCAAGGATTTGTCATTTGACATCTCCCAATAATCTGGTGGATTTAATTCTCAATTGATTATTTTAAAAACTAAATCCAACCAGACTATTAAATCTGAATTACCCTACTCTATGTTCATCACACGCTATTCTGTTTCAAATATATTAAGACATAAGTCTATACAATATACTTAAAACTTTTTAAAGAACTCTGAGTTCATAAGAACTCATAAAAGATATACAAGATAATATCTCTCTATGAATACTTATATATTTAAATGGAATTAATTTATAAAGAGCAGGTTCAAATTATCTAACTATATTATACTATAGGATAGGCTGGATGTCAATATGTAGATATTTGTATGGACAGATTCATTTCTTAATGAGCGATGTATTATTAAGATACATATATTATACTATAAGGTGTTATTTTTATCAATATACCCTACTCTTTTGCTATTTACCTATACAGTTTATTCAATACTCTTGAAGTATGGAATTTTCTGTTTTCTAAAGATATGTAGAATATATCTCTAATCATTGTACCTATCTGTTTAATATTAACAGATGTAGAATCAGATCTATTTTTATTTAAGAAGAAAGGTGTAATAGATACGCTATATCCTACTTTACCTATCTCATTTAAAATCTCAGAGTCTATAGCAAACCTATCAACTTTTAATGTAGGTAAAATTCTTTTAATAAGATCTCTTTTGAAAAGTTTTAAACCACAACCAACATCTGTAAGATTTTTAGGTAATTTTAGTAATATTTTGTTTATTATTATTAAACCGTAAGAGAATATCTTTCTTTTGAAAGTCATCTCAACATTAGAATCTTTATGTAATTTAGAAGGTATAACAGCTATAACATCCTCTTTTTTTATCTGTTTTATAGCGTGTTGAAGGGATCTAATCTGTATATCTGTATCAGCATCTATATACCCTATTATATCCCCATTAGCTCTCTCCATTCCGTATCTTACAGCGTATCCTTTACCCATATTCTCTTCATATCCAATTACTTTAGTCTTTTTAAGTTTATTATCTTTAATATATTTAGTTAGGATATCTTTTGTATTATCAACATACCCATCTATTACGAATATGAGTTCAAAATTAGGATTAACCCTAGTTAGAAAGCCGTAGAGTCTCTCTAATTGATCAATAACTTCTCTCTCTTTTTTGTATGTTGGTAAAACCAAAGATATTTTCATTTTTATATAGATATGAATAAATATGCATTTATGCCCCTAAAGGGGCACCTAGCTCTCCTTATAGGTTAGCTGAGTGCTTTGCCTTTAGGTGTTTAATTATAGCTAGAATAGACATTCCTACAGTAAAAGTAACTAGTGCAGCTATATAGAAGATACTAGTATCATCAAAACCTGTTGGTATAGGTTTGTGAGGTTCATATGGTTGATAAGGACCATATGGGTTAGCATCTGCTAATACACTAGGAACATTTATGAAGAGGAATGTTGCTATAGTTAAAACAATGGTTATTAACTTCCTCATATTTAAAGGGCTAGTTAATTTAAATGCAGTAGTATTATACTACATTGTAGCCCTCAAGTCTATACTATAGGGTTTTAGATTGTAAGTATTGTTCTAGAATTAATCCCATATCAATCATCTCTTGTGCATATGCTTTCCCAATATATCTGTAATGCCAACTCTCGAATTTATATCCTGTAATCTTTTCATACCCTTTGGGATAAGATAATATGAATCCATACTTGTAAGCATTCTGAGTAAGCCATTTACTAGCCTCTGTATTTGTAAATTCATCCCCTAGACTATCATTGATTTCTTTAGTACTAAAATCAATTACAGTACCTAATTGGTGTTGACTATG
>JAAZIL010000033.1 GCA_012800885.1 Candidatus Dojkabacteria bacterium | reverse complement strand
GTGTTATTACTCTTTTTAAAAAGCTCGGTATTAAAGAGTACTCCTATTATCAGTTAAATAGATGTTACAGAACTACTATAGAGATTATTAATTATGCAAATCAGATATTTAAGGAGAAGTTTCCTAAAAAATACAAACTCCCTAAAGCTGTTTTAAGACACGGAGAGGATATTCAATTTATTAAACATAGTAAAATAATAGAGAATATAGAGGAGGAGAAGATATTAGATTTGGTAAATATTATTAATACCGAGTTTAAGAAAGGGAGTGTTACATGTGCTCTAATCTGCAGAGATAAGAAACAAGCAGATAGTGCTTTTAACAGACTTAATAAGTACAAGGATAGTATTGAGAGAGATATCGTAGACTACTCACAACAAGATTACAAAACTGGATTGTTAATATTACCAATTGAAAATGCTAAAG
Source organism: Candidatus Dojkabacteria bacterium (assembly GCA_012800885.1). Classification (GTDB taxonomy): domain Bacteria; phylum Patescibacteriota; class Dojkabacteria; order SC72; family SC72; genus UBA5209. The sequence continues at coordinate 3,453 of JAAZIL010000033.1, read as the reverse complement.
GTCTTGAATTTGATACAGTTCTAATTCTAGACATAAACAAGAATACTTATCCTGATGACGATCTCTCTTTAAGACTTCTCTATGTAGCCATTACTAGGGCTCTGCATAGACTGATAATAATTGAGAATAGAAATAAATCTCCGTTGCTAATATAATTAAGTATGAGCTTGTACGGTACTCTCATCGGTATAACTGTTGTAATTGGTGTTGAACTATTAAAAGAGAAAAACAAGAAAATACTCTATTTAGATATTCTTTTCTTACTCTTTTTAATTCTTATCTCATCTAGAGTTCTTTTCCTTCTACACAATATAGAGGGAATCAGAGCTGGTATTATTAGACCTCTGTATATATGGGAAGGAGGATTAACTTTTTATGGAGCATTGGTAGGGTTACTACTCGGTCTATATATTATCTCTAAGTACAGAAAAATTGATTTCTTCTCTTTAACTGATACTATACTACTCTATTTGCCTCTCTTCCATAGTATTGGGAGATTGGGTAATTACTTTAACAATGAACTTTATGGTAAACCTAGTAACCTACCTTGGGCAATATCTATACCTTTAGAACAGAGAGATTTAAATTATTTAGAATATTCTCATTTTCATCCTGTATTCCTCTATGAGTCAGTATTAAACCTATTTCATTTTCTCCTACTACTTCATTTATCTAAAAGATATACAAAAAAGGGACTCATTACATCTATATACCTTATTTCTTACGCCTCTATCCGTCTGTTTACTAATATATTTAGAATTGATAAAGGGTATATATTAGGAATAGAGTCCTCATACATGCTTTCCATAATTTCTTTATTAACTGGTATACTTATATTACTTATAATCATGAAGAAAAAAGAACTATTAGCAAAACTCTTCTCTCGTATATTACCACCTGTTTTAGTGCTTCTAACTTCTGTATCTATTGTATTAAAAATAGATATACCACTACATTATCAGATCTCTTTTCTCTTGCTTACCTTCATTCTACCTATACTAATCACATTAATATTTAGGATTTTTAATATCACATCTAATTTAACAGTTAGTAAGAGAGAGGAGAGACCTAAACTTTTTCTCCTTTTTTTACCTTGTTTACTTACAGCTCTCTATCTCTCTTTTGAGCTACAGAATCCTTTATTAATACAGATATACTCTGTTCTTAATCTTACTTTTCTTCTAGGACTTGTTATTACTTTTTACTGGAAGATTAGTTTCCATATGATAATAAGTGTATTAATGATTTTTTTTACTATACTTCTCTGGAATCTTCCTTTCATTTACTTACTTCTGATATCCTTACCTTTAATAGGTTGGTCTAGGCTTCAGTTGGAAAGACACAGCATCAAACAGGTAATAGGGGGAGTTTTACTCCCAATATTTGTTATTGTCCTAATATTGGTTGTATCTCGTTTGTAATTAAGAAACCTCACTAAGGTTGTAGTATATCCTCTAGCTTACCATCTATGGATATGGTAACAGAATCTATAGTTGAGAACTGTTTAAGTGTTTCAGTAATCTGGGCAACAATACTCGCTATCTTACAACTTCCACCAATACCTTCTTCTAATTTACTATTAAAATCTATCTTTGCTACTCCTTGTTCAATTATTAGAGATAGAACCTCTACTCCTGTATTAATACTTGTATAATACCCTTCTTCCTGCTCTTTCTCTGTTACACCTCTTAGTAACTCATCTATTGCTGCTTGAGCAATCACTTCTGTTTTCGGAATAGATCTTGTTACTGGAAAAACTAAACTACAATCCATCATCTCTGTATCTAGTTTACTGTTAGGATAGAAAACCTTAATACTCTCCATCTGTTCAGGACGAAGTGTAATATTTATATCAAAATAGTCATCATTCTCACTATTACCTGTAGGATTGCTCTTCTCAATACGAAGGAGTACAGGCATCTCCTCATTAATCGGTGCAGTAACCGTAAAAGAGAAATTTACTAAATCTTCTGTCATCCATTCCTCATTTGTCTGTGCAACAACAGTATTAAGAATCTCTCCATATTCGTTAAATATTCTTACTGGAAATACTCCTTCAAAATACCAAGGACCACTAATACTACCTGTTAGAACAGTACCCACTTCGACTGTATCACCATCTTTGATATTTTCTAAATAGAGGATCTCTCCTTTCTGAGTGTAATACTTTGTACCCATTGAAGGGGAAGTCTCTTCCTTACATTGCCTTATGAGTTTCCTACCGAGTTCATATCTACAAAAATATTCAGTGTCCTGGAAGATGTAAGAGGTACTAACCAGTAGTATTGAAAGTAGGAATATACTAAATATCAATACAATGTTTTTCATAGGTATACTTACTTAAAAAGTATATACATAGTATACCAATTTCTTTGAAATAGTACTAATCAGAAAATTTCCATTATTAAATAGTAAGAGGTGGAAAGTGAGTCGCCTGGGACTCGAACCCAGCACCTACTGCTTAAAAGGCAGTTGCTCTAACCTGATGAGCTAGCGACCCACAACCTAGGTATTATACCCTCCATTAAGTTCTTTTTACAAGTATATTTAAAACATATTTTTAATAGGCTTGAAAGTCTTTCTGTGTATTTTACAAGGCCCATGTTTCTTTATAGCATCAGTATGATACTTAGTACCGTAACCCTTATGTTTTTCAAAACAATACTCTGGATACTTCTGTGCAATACTCTCCATATATCTATCTCTTGTAACCTTTGCAAGTATTGAGGCTGCAGAGATAGAGTAGTGCTTAACATCACCCTCTTTGATCTTGTACATACTGTAACCTGGAATAGACATTACATTTATACCATCCACTATAATATACTGTACCTTGTTACCAAGCATCTTTTCTACTTCGTAGAGTGCTCCCTCCATTGCTTCTTTAACAGCATCTTGTATCCCTATACTATCTATTCTTGCTGAACTAATCATATGCACACCTGAAGCAAGTGAGTTTGAGATAATATATTCATAGGCTTTCTCCCTATTTTTCTTACTCATCTGCTTACTATCTCTAACAAGAATATTTAGTTCTGTATCTCTATCCAGTACCACCGCTCCAGCACAAACAGGTCCTGCTAGAGAACCTCTCCCTGCCTCATCAATACCTACTACATATTTAATCCCTCTAGCCCACAATTTTTCTTCTAGTTTAGTATCTGGTAATTGCATATTACTACAAAAGTATATATCATACTTACTATGAAAAACATAATGGTATTAATTATTGCTCTCTCCACCCTCCTTGTACTCCCTTTTAATTCTGTATACTCTCAAGAGCAAAAAACAGAGATAAAGATGGAACAAGAGAGTATTGAGAAGACATTAATTGAATCAGATGAGAAAGATGGTGAGACTACAGAAAAAGAAATAACCTTAAAAGAAGCACTTAGTGAAACTAAGATAGAGAGCGAAAAACCCTCTCTAAGTTTTTTCCAGATACTAATTGCC
>JAAZIL010000097.1 GCA_012800885.1 Candidatus Dojkabacteria bacterium | reverse complement strand
CGGATACTGCCCCTGGGTGGCGCGGTTGAACAGGGGCTGCGCCGGGTCGCTGAAATAGGATTCCAGCACGCTGCGGTCAATTTCGGTCAGGTCAAAGGCGTTGGGGTTGAAGTGCGGGTTAGAGACCAGCGCCAACACCCGGCCGCTATCGGCCTCGATCACAACCACAGCAGCGCGCAGGTCGCCCAGGGAGGCTTGTAGGTGCGCCTGCAGGGTTTTATCCAGCGTGGTTGTGATGGACAGCCCGGGAGAAGGTTCACTGGCCGCCAGCAGCGAAACGGTCTTCCCGCTGGGGCTGATGATATACACAGAGCCACCGTGTACGCCCGCCAGCTCCGTCTCGAAGGCGGCTTCCAAGCCGTAAGCACCAATGCGTTCGTCCTGGCGATAGCCCCGCCGCAAATAATCATCCAGCTGCTCTTCGGGAATATACAACATATACCCCAGGGCATGGGGTGCCACCCCGCCATCCACGTAGAAGCGCGAACGAAACTCGCTAATCCGCACCCCATGAAAGGACTGCAAGTACTCCAGGTACGGGGCTGCAGCCGCCTGTGACAGCGAAACCACGGGCAGGTACCAGTCATCTGGCGTGGATTCAACCAGCCTAGCTAGGGAATCGGGGCTGTAAATACTGATCTCTGCCAGGGCGGCAAACAAATCCGGCGCTTGCTCGGGGAGGATTTCACCCGGAACAACCCCAATGGCAAGCGCGTTTTCATAAGCCGCCAGCGGCGCACCAGACCGGTCAAAAATCCGCCCGCGTGAGGGCAGTTGAGAGACAAAATCCAACCGATTGCCGCCGCGCAAATCAGGCAGAAGCATGCCGGTCTCCCATTGAATGCGCCAGCCGTCCGGTTCGCGGGTCAGAGTCGCTGCTGTGTCCCGGCTGAGGGTTTCGAACAGGCGGGTGTGATACGACACCCGGTAGGCAGCCTCAGCATGGTTAGCCTCCGCCAGGGTGGAAAGCACCTGGGTCTGGATGCTCTCCAGCGTCAGGGTCTGGGCGAAATTTTCATAGGTGCGGGTAAATTCTTCCAGTGTGATGGCATCACGGCTCAATCGGGTCAGGCTGGCATACATCGAGGGGTAATCCTCAGCCGCCCAGTCCGTCAAAAAGCCCTCCAGGACGTGCTGGGCGGTGGCAGCAGAAGTCACATCGCCCTTCCCGCTCCAGATGGGCTGCCCGGTCCATTCGCCGCCCATACCCAAGCACCCGGCGATTAAGGTCGTTGCGACGAAGACCAAACAAGCTGAAGTGAGTAAAAACCGGGCTCGAACTTTCACGGTATCACCCTCACAGACTGTCCAGGATCGCGTCGTAGACCGGACAGCGGTAATCCAAATATGCCTGGCAGCGCACGGGCAGTCCCCGGGTCACATCCACGCCAAAGGTACCCAAACCCACCGCCAGGTGACACAGCGGCAAGCCCATCACCGAGGCAAAACAGCCTTGCAAGCCCTCCACCGGGTGAAAGGCGGCATTTTGAATACCGTAAGCGCCGGCTTTGTCCAGCGGGTCACCCGTGGACACATAAGCATCGATTTCAGCATCGGTGTAGGCGCGCATGGGCACGTCGGTTACACATACAGCAGAGAAACTCTGCCCGTGGTGCGGTGCCAGGATCGCAATGGCAGTGAAGACCTGGTGGTCACGGCCGCGTAATTGTTGCAGCATCCTGTGCGCTTCCGCCGGGTCGGCAGGTTTTCCCAGCAGCGTTTCACCATCCACCACGATGGTGTCGGCTGCAATCACCAGCCCGGGCTGATCCTGCGCGATGTTGTGGGCTTTACCAAGCGCCAGGCGACGCACATACGCCGGCGGGGTTTCTCCAACGCCCAGCCCTTCATCAATATCCGCCGGGTTGACGGTAAATGACAACCCGAGCAAGCCCAACAGCTCGATTCTGCGAGGGGAATTCGAGGCGAGGATCAATTCACACATGGGAAAACCGAATCAATGGTCCAGCGCATGGATTACACGGGCAATCGCCGCCAGGTGCTCGGGGCTGGTGCCGCAGCAGCCGCCAATCACCTGCGCACCTGCAGTCACCCAACCCGGAACCAGGGCAGCCAAGTCCGCCGGCGTCACAGCATAGACTGCCTTGCCGTCCTGGTCTACTTCGGGCAGACCGGCGTTGGGCTTAAACCACAGCGGTTTTTCCGTGACTGCCTGCAGCCGGGTTAAT
>JAAZIL010000002.1 GCA_012800885.1 Candidatus Dojkabacteria bacterium | reverse complement strand
ATGTAATAACATTCTTGAATTCTTTGGCATTCTACGAATATCCCCTGCTTGTATTATTAATGCCCCCATAGACATAATTGGTCCATATCCTGTTACTGTAACAGGAGCATTATGTTCCCTTCCAAAAACAGTCAATAAATCATGTACTCCAAAACCAGGAGTAACCCCTCCACCAAAAGAAGAAAAATTAACACGAAGTCCACTTATTACACTATTTCTTTCTACAATTTTTTGTAAACTTTTACTTGTATCTTTGAACATTTCCTCATCCACACGACCACATATAGTAATTTCAGGTTCTGGGTTCTTTAATCTTTCTGGGGCAACAAGTCCATCTGATCTATGATAATAACCTTTGGGAATTTCTTGAGTATCCTTTATGATTTTTGTAGCTTCAGCTCTCAATCGCTCATGTTCTTCATTCATCACAATTATCCAAGAATTTAATTACTAATATATTAACTGAAAGAATTATTTCATGCAACCTGAGTTTTCATTCTATCTCGTGGTCTCATTGCAAATTTCAGACACGTATATCCCGTCATTTATCGTCGGTTGCTACAAGACCTGTACACTGTGTTCAAAAATCTTTATGAGTACTAAGTTATTTTTATCTTAAAAATAGGAAGTCTCAAAACTAAGACCTAGAGGATAAAAGTAGTTAAAAAAGATATATGTTTTTAAGAATCCTCAATTTAAATTTGATATAATTCTCTCATGAATAATCCGAAAGTTAGGACTGTGAGGTATTATAATGAAAAAGCCAATTCATGGTCTGCATCTCATGGTGGAAACGACAAAGAATCTTGGTGGAAAGACGAAATGAAGAAATTTGAAGAATATCTTCCTAGCGGAAGAATTATAGAAATAGGGTCTGGAGCTGGGAAAGATGCCCAAGCTTTGATTAATTTGGGCTATGACTATGTAGGAACAGATGCTTCAGTAGGGTTACTTGAGTTAGCTAAGCAAAGAAACCCTTTAGTACTATTTATTCAAAAATATGTTCATGAATTAGATCCTTCATTAGGAGAGTTTGATGGTTTTTGGGCATCTGCTGTTTTATTGCACATCCCTAAAAATGAGATAGTTAATTCTTTATTAGCGATTTCATCTGTATTAAGGATTAATGGTATAGGCTTTATTACAATGAAAGAAGGAGAAGGAGAGAGAATACAAGAAAAGAGAGAAAGACTCTTCTCTTATTACAATGAGGATGAATTTCGAGATGTTCTTGAACTAACTGGTTTCTCCGTATTAGAAGTTGAAAGGAGAAATACAGAAGAAGATAATTGGCTAATATTTTATGTTAAGAAAGTAAAATAATAAGATTTTACTAAACTATATTGCCTTATTTCTCTCGTTTTCTATTTCAGATCTATATGCCTCACCATTCCTGTTAGATATACCTTCTGAATAATATAATCCTACGCTTCCTTAAATATGATAAAATATCCTTCATCATGGATAAATTTAAGTAAATATTATGAAATCTGTTGTAATTTGTGGTTCTAAAAGATTTAAAAATGAAATGAAAGAATTTGCCAGCAAATTGAGAGACAAAGGTATTATCGTGTATGAGCCGTATCTACATAATCCTGATAAAGAATGGAAGACCTTATCAGAAGCATATAAGAGATTCATTCTTCTTGGATTAACACACGACCACTTTTATAAAATTAGAAAGGCGGATGTTGTATTTATATATAACAAAGGAGGATACATTGGCAATAGTACTACATTAGAGATAGGCTATTCTGTAGCATCTAATAAGCCGATATATGCGCTTGAAGAAGAGAAAGAAGAAGGATGTAGAAATATATTGTTTACAGGCTTTATTAAGACACCCACTCAACTAATTAAGAAATTAAGGTAGAGTTTACCACTATTTTCTAAAAATATATTTTAGAGAGATATTGTATAGGGCAGATGACCTAATTCATACTTTAGCAAGATTGATATAGCATATAATGTTAGCATATGTTAATATCTTGTTAATAGAGATATTTAATATATTAAATAAAATATTATTAGTAAAGTATGGCAAAACCAACTAAAAATGCACCAATTATATGTACTATTGTAACGATTATTGCTTTAATAGGAGTAATAGTAGGATTATATTACAACATTACTCTAATCGCTATACTAGGTCTTCTACCAGCAGTAATATATGAAGCATATAGAACAGAAGGTAAATCTACTAAGACATCCTCTTACATCCTTCTAGGCGTGTTAATAGCAGAGATAATACTAATCCTATTTAACATTAACTTTAATTTAGCAGAGTATTTGGATAGTACACAGGAATATATAGGGGGGTATCTTGTACCATTGGGAGATATACAAACATTGGGTCCTACATTAATGGCAGTACTCTCTGTTATACTTTTTGTAAGAACAAGAGGTGTATATACCAGATGGTTAGCAGCAGTAATATTCTTTACATCATTTGTAATAATATACTCTATTAATCCTCTGATATTTAATGATTTAATAAAGAATGCCGTACAACAAGGAATAAGAAGATTCTAAGACTCCAGTAGAGATATAAACTTCTTCACCATATCTTCTACTTCATCCCTATTCATATAGCCTTCTGTTTTAAGGTTACTGTTGGTAGGAGTAATCCAATGCTCTATATAAGTAATACCATCTAAATGAGTAGTCTCTGTTACAGTTTTAAACTTTGTTAAGGATTGACAGAATGCACTACCACTAGGAGTATTATTTAATAATGACAAAAGACCACCCGTAAGAACATACTTTTCAACCTGTATACCCTGAAGCATCTTACCATTAATAGGATACTCCTCTCTCTTAAAAGCATCTGGTGGAAGTTTTACCCTACTATTATAACCACCTGCACCTGTAGGCTTCTCTCTCTTAACTTCTTTCTTTCTATCTAAGGATACAGGAGGAATTACATATACGGCAGGATATTTACCAAATTTCCCTACCTCATACTTTGTACCTGATTCTTTTACCTGTTCTACCATCTGTTTGGATGCCTCTCTTAAATCCTTTAGCGTTTTCTCTATCGTTTCTGGATCAGTTCCCTGTTTCTCTGCCTCTGCACGAACCAAAGGATTCTTAAGTATCTCTTCTATAGTAGTGCCAGACATACCAGGAAGAGAGGTATCAAGTATCCCTTTTGTATACTGCTCTGCTAAATTCTTTAATGCCTCTGATGCCATCTCTTTGTTATCATACTCTGCTACAGAGATATCTGTAGAGTAATCTAACTCTTCAGGATGAACAGCACTCGCCATCTCCCTTAACTCCTCTATGTCCTTAACTGTCTTCGAACGTATAACTCCTAACTGTACACCTGCAATCAAAGCCTCATATATCTCAGACCTCATCCCCTGTCTTTTAAAAAGACCTACCGTCTTTGTGGTCTCTATCACATTTCCTATTCTCTTTTCCTCTACAATATTACCTCCTATTGCTTTCTCCTTATCCATAAATACTTCAGGATTAATATGTCCTAATTTAAAGAGAGTCTGTCTTGCACTAGAAGCCTTCTCAAGAAGTTTCCATCTCTCTGTATTAGCAAATCTTTCTAATTTAATATTATCTATTTTCATCTACTTCCCTTCTTCCTTTGAAGTTATCTCTACATCAGTACCTTCCTCAACAATAACTTTTACTTTCTTAGTATTCTCTTTGCTACTCTCCTCTTCTTTCTCTATTTTTGGTTCCTCTTCTACCTTCTTTTCTTCTTTGTTTATCTCAGATTTTTTCTTCTCTTCTCTCTTTTTCTCAGATCTCTCTTTTTTCTTGCTTTTAAGCTGTCGAGAAACTAGAAGAACTATTAAGACAATAACAAAGACTACAAGAGCAACAATAGATAGCTTAATTAAAATATTTTTTGTACTCGTAACAGGTACAACAGTATCTGTTACTTCCTCTATCTCTCCACCTAAGCTCTCTACACCTCCACTTGAAACTAGTAAAGTATATTGATCAATACTGTCTTCGCTTCCTCCAAATGAAGCGTATTTTACTACAACATATATATATCCATTAGACCGTATATTAAATGTCTTCTGGATTATCTGACCAGATTCTAAATCTAATCCATCTTCATTGAAAAGTTCATTCCTATTACTATCATATACAGCACTTCCTATCTTAAAATCCCCTACAGGAGAAACCTTCAGGGTAATTTTATCTCCACTTTTTACAGGAAGTCTGTAATAATCTGCATCATCATTACCACCTACTGCTCCGTATACAAAACTAGAGAGATACCCTGTATACTCACCCAACTCTATATCAACCGCTTTATCAAAATTACCACCAGCATCAGTTCCACTATTTGCATCTGTTCTATCAATAGAATTAACATTTAACAAAAGAGTATCTGTATTGTACGAATTCTCAATTACAAGATAGTATCTAGACTCCTCTGACTCATTACCCAGCCATCTTAACACATCACTTTTATCTATACTTGAAGCAATTTTTTCTCTCTCACCATCATACATAGATACAGAACCGAAGAAATCACCTGTAATTCTGTAATCTATCTTTAATTCGAAACCCGGCTTAGAGTTAACAAAAAAGTAACAAGGCTTACCCTCTGGGATACTACCTCCACTACTCTCTCCTTCTTGAAGTTCTAGAGCAGTAGTATAGTTAGAAGCACATGAAGGGAGTTGATGTACCGCTTCAACTTCTTTAAGAAAAAGAAAAGGGAGAATGACTAGGGGTAATAAATAGAAGAATAATTTAATCTTCATTTTAAGTTAAGTTAATTTAACTATATATTTTAAGTGTACTACATTTATTCACTATTGCAAGTGTATAAATATATCTCACCAACTTATGATAGCAACAATCCAAGGTACATATTATCCTTAGATATATTTATGAAGATAGTGTCACATATTCTTTGAAAAATAGAAGTACTAAAACAAGACTCTATCTATATTTATTAACTTGAATTAAACAATAATATAATGAAGACTCTTTAAATAATCGTCATGAGTTTCTGAATGTTAAAAACAAGCTAATATGATATTATTGTTCGTATGGAAATGAATATAAAAATCATATTAATAACTCTGTTAATCAATTTCTTAGTTGCTCCTGTATTAATTTTTTCTCTTAGAAAATTGAAGTTCTACAAGAAGATTGAAACTGACAAAGAAACAGAGAAGAAAAGGAATCAAAGATACTACAAACATATGCTATCCAATATTGCAACACCATCCTCATTTGGGGTTCTCCTAATACTTCTTCTAACTATATATCTCTCTCTATTTAAGACTTCAACTGAATTCCAAATAATAGCTATCAGTGCAGTTGTACTAGGTATTTTAGGACTCCTAGATGATATCTTTGAATTTTTTCTTTACCGAGAGATAAAACGATGGGGTATGAAAGCTAGATACAAAATGCCTATTCAAATTCTCGTACTCTTCATAGCTTTAGTCCTAATCTCTAAATCACTCATAATAGCTATTCTTTTAGCAATACCTCTTGCCTTCATATTGAACTCATTTAACATAACTGATGGAATAGATGGTTT
>JAAZIL010000032.1 GCA_012800885.1 Candidatus Dojkabacteria bacterium | reverse complement strand
TCAATACAGTATTATGTTTTTTCCTTTTTTCCAAAATATACCTCTTTTAAATTAAAATCTTTAACAAATAGTGAAATAAAGAGTAAGGAAGATAGAAGTAGTACAAACATAACTCCTCTGTCTAGTATAGCAATCTGAAAAATCTCATGTTCAGTTAACCCAATTGAATTAGAAGTTAGAAGGAATATCCCTTCTCTAATCCCAAGAGAACCAGGTGTAATACTAATTAGTAGAGATAGCCCTGAGAGAGTTGTATACAAAGTAGTATCTAATATATTTCCTACTACATCTATTGAGAGAAATTCAATGTAAACAACTACAATATTAAGTAAGATATTTAATGTTGCTAATATAATTAACTTAAGAAATAATCCCTTTTTTCTAAGAATTAACCTCCATCCTGAGAAGAAATTGTTACTTAAATTACCAATTCTTTTTAAAACATCTCCACCTTTTTGTAATATCTTCTGAAAAGGGATTCTAAAGAATACTAAAAAGAACATACTAAGAGATACAGATAACAAGAAGATTGTAAGAGGAGTATGTACTTGAGAGTATAGCCTCCATTTTAAGAGAAGTACTACTAGGGCAAGTAGTGAGTTTGTTAGAAAAAATATAATGTAATATCCATAAAGAGTTGAGAGAAAATTTGTGTATTTGAAATTGTATTTCTTTTTTAAATATGTTGCTCTAAATATAGCACCTGCCCTCATTGGCAAAAGATAATTACCAATACGGGAAAGGAGGGTGATATAAAAACCTTCTTTTAAGGAGATCCCTTTAGAGAATACATTGAGCGTAAGAAGAATAAAAAGGCTTTCAACAAAGATAATTAATAGATAAAGCAATATTAGTAATACCATATAAATAGGATTAATTCGTAATAGTTGTGATACTATCTCTGGATTTCTGAACAGGTAGATACCAAACACAACTAGAATAGAGAGCGTTATTATTGTTGAAAGATATTTTTTAAATATCTTCATTGGTAAATAGTTCTTAAAATGATTTAAATATACCACAGAGTATATCAACAAGGGGATAATATATGAAGATTCAAAGGGAGAAGATACTAAAATAGTGAAAAATAATGTAATATATATTTATAACATCAAAGCGTTAAAATATGTTTCTTTCAAATAAGACAATCAAAGAATATCTTAATAAAGGTAAAATAACAATTCAAGGAGACATTCAGATAGAAACAAAAGGGATTAGTCTACATTTAGGAGAAGAGTTACTAATACCTAAACCGTATCAAACAGTAGATAGTCGGAATCCTCAAGAGATAGAGTATGTTAATTACAACCTTAAGAAAGCACCTTATGTCCTAAAGCCTAATGACTTTGTACTGGGCAGTACAAAAGAGCTTGTCAAGACAGACAGAGACATTATTACATTCATAGATGGAAGAAGTACATATGCCAGACTAGGTATGAGTATACATATATCTGCTATGGTACTTGATGGGTTACCTTTTGGTGAAGAGAGTTCTGTTTTAGAGATTAAGAACCTAGGTCTGTTTAACATCATACTAAACCCACATGAAAGATTAGGGACATATCTTTTTGCTCAACTATCCTCACCTATAGAGGGAGAGAAGGAGAGTATGTACTCTAATCAGAAAGAGGTAACACCTCCTCAATTTATATAGAACAAATCAAATACTAGTGGTGATGCTCTCTCTCATATTCAAGAGCTTCATCTATAGTCTTGTGAATAGTCCCATCTGGATGCTCAGGAGGAGTATATATTGTATAGAGCTTTAACGTAGTATCCTCAGACACATTAATTACATTGTGTCGTGCACCTGCAGGTACAATAGCTACCATATCATCTGTTAATATATTCTCTTTACCATCAATTACTACATTTGCTTTACCTTCTTCAACCCTAAAAAACTGATCTACATCGTCATGCACTTCTTCTCCAATCTCTTCTCTTGGCTTAAGAGACATAACTACTAATTGCATAAATTTACCTGTAAAAAGCACCTCTCTAAAATTATCATTACCTAATGTTTTCTCCTCTATATTATCTATATATCCCATAAGTAAAGAACTAACAACTTAAATTAGAAACCCTATTATAATAACAACTCACTTATTACAAAGCAAATAATACATATTGTTACTTTAACATGATATATTGTAACTAGGTATCATGGATAACAACTACATCCAAACTCAGAAAGAACAATTACTAAAGGAGATAGAAATAGATATTAAAGATAAAAAAGTCTTAAAAGCTCTAAAAGAAGTTCCAAGGGAGTGTTTTTTTGATGAAGAGCATAAGGAGTTTTCTTACCTTAACGCTCCATTTAGTATAGGATATGGACAGACAATCTCCCAACCATACATAGTTGCATTAATGACAGAACTACTCCAATTAAAGAGAAGTGACAAGGTACTGGATATCGGAACAGGTTCAGGATATCAAGCCGCTATACTAAGTAAATTATGCAAGGAGGTTGTAAGTATTGAAATTGTAGAAGAGCTCTATCTATCTGCTAAAGCTAGACTTAAAAGGTTAGGATACGATAATGTGAAATGTGTACTCGGTAACGGTGTAGAAGGATACGAGAAAGGTACTCCCTATGATAAAATACTATGTGCCGCTGCTTATCCAGAGATACCACCTAGTTGGATTAAACAATTAAAAAGAGGAGGTATTATTGTGTTCCCTCTTGAAACTTCTGTATCTCAAGATCTTGTTACTGTAACAAAAAATATGAGTGGTGAGATAAAAATTTTAAGTCATGAAAAAGTAGTCTTTGTCCCTTTAATCAACAAGTAAGCTGATAGTTGTAATTACTCTGTGTTAAAATAATCTTTCGTGATAAAATTAGAACCATGAAAAAAATAATATATTTGGACAATGCTGCTACAACAGAGATACACCCTGATGTTCTTAATGAAATGTTACCTTTTTTCAAAAAGATGTATGGGAATCCCTCAAGTATATATTCATTAGCAAAGAGTAGTAAAAGAGGTATTAATCTGGCAAGAGAGAGAGTAGCTAAAGCTCTCAATGCAAGTACTAAAGAGATATATTTTACATCTGGTGGTACAGAATCTGATAACTGGGCAATTAAAGGTATCGCTTTTGCCAATGAAAAAAAAGGAAAGCATATTATTACAAGTTGTATAGAACATCACGCAGTACTACATACATGTGAATACTTAACTAAGTATGGATTTGAGATTACCTATCTCCCAGTATCAGAAAAAGGAATTATAGATGTTAAAGAACTGGAGAGAGCTATTAGAAAAGACACTACATTAGTATCAATTATGTTTGCAAACAATGAGATTGGTACAATACAACCAATTAAAGAGATTGGAGAAATAGCAAAAAAGAATAATATATATTTCCATACAGATGCAGTTCAAGCTATCGGTAATGTCTCTATCGATGTTGAGAAACTGAACATTGATTTACTCTCCCTATCTGCACACAAGATAAATGGTCCTAAGGGAATTGGAGCACTATACATAAGAGAGGGTGTAAACATCTCTAGTATGATACATGGAGGAATGCAAGAGTTTGGTAGAAGGGCTGGCACAGAGAATGTTGCTGGTATAATTGGTCTTGGAAAAGCTATTGAGCTTTCTACCAATGATATAACAAGGAAAACAGGGTATTTAAAAGAGCTAAGGGACTATACTATTGATGAAATAGTAAAAAGAATACCTGATACTATTGTAAACGGTGATAGAGTAAAAAGGTTAGCAAACAATATCAATATATGCTTTAAATATATTGAAGGAGAATCAATACTATTAATGTTAGATCATGAAGGAATATGTGCATCAAGTGGTTCTGCATGTACATCTGGTTCTCTAGAGCCTTCACATGTCCTGTTAGCAATAGGGCTACCTCACGAAATTGCACACGGTTCATTAAGATTAACACTCTCTAAGAATAATAGTAAAGAAGAGATTGACTATGTAATAGAGAGACTTACTGCTATTGTTAAAAATTTAAGAGAATTATCACCATTAAATAAATAACATAATATACGATGGAAGAATATAGTAAAGAAGTAATAGAACATTTCCTTAATCCACGCAACGTTGGAGAGATTAAGGATGCAGATGGAGTAGGTGAGGTTGGGAATCCTGTATGTGGAGATATAATGAGGATGTACATCAAAGTAAAAAAGGATATTATTACAGATGTAAAATTTCTTACTTTTGGATGTGGGGCAGCTGTAGCAACAAGTAGTATGGTAACCGAGATGATTAAAGGTAAGAGTTTAGAGAAAGCAGAGGAGATAACAAATATAAATGTTGCAGAAGCACTAGGTGGCTTACCCCCTATTAAAATGCACTGTTCAAATCTAGCACAACAGTGTGTAAAAGCAGCGATATTGGATTATAGAAAGAAACATGAAAAGTGATAAAAATAAAACTAAAGTTCTACTAGGTCTGAGCGGAGGGTTAGATAGTTCTATCGCAGCCTACCTATTAAAGCAACAAGAGTATAACGTTATTGGAGGGCATATACACCTTTATTCAAAAAGTAATACACCTAACAATAAAACAGAGAATTTAGAGAAAATTGCAAACAGTCTAGATATCCCTCTCTACACTATCAATATGGAGAAGGAGTTCAAGAAATATGTGACTGATAATTTTATCAATGAATACAGGAAAGGATATACACCAAATCCATGTATACTCTGTAATAGGTTTGTTAAATTCCAAGGGTTGTTAGATTTGGCAGATAGAATGTCTATCAAATATATTGCAACTGGACACTATGCTAATGTATACAAAAAAAGAGGGAGATACTACTTAAAAAAAGGAATTGACAAAAAAAAGGACCAGTCATATTTTCTCTACCGATTAACACAGGAACAGCTAAGCAGAACACTCTTTCCATTAGGTAATTATCATAAAAGAGAGATAAGGAATATCGCTAAACAATTAGGCTTTGAAGTAAGTGATATCCCAGAGAGCCAAGATGTATGTTTTATTGAAAATAACAACTATTATGATATTGTAAACAAACACTCTACTAAAAAAGAAGCTCCTGGAGAAATTGTAGATAAGGATAATACTACTCTCGGATATCATAAAGGAATCTCAAAATATACTATTGGACAGAGAAAAGGGTTGGGATACTCTTTTAAGAAAGCAATGTACATCGTTGATATTGATGCCGAGGATAACAAAGTGATTGTCGGCTCTGAACAAGAATTATACAAAGATGAGTTAATTGCATCTGATTTGAACTGGATAGCAATTAAAAATCTAGATAAAAAGATTAAAGTAAAAGCTAAGGTTCGATATCAAGGTAAAGAGGAGAGAGCAGTTTTAATTCCAATAAAGAAAGATACAGTTCAAGTTAAATTCAACAAAAAAATTAGAGCTGTTACCAGAGGTCAGTCTATCGTCTTCTATAAAAGAAACTATGTTGTTGGTGGAGGAGTAATAAGATAGATTAAATTGCATAATAACACCTACCGTGATAGATTAAAGAAATATGCCAAAAAGAATTAATAATATTAATAAAGCAATTACTCTTCTTACGCTCTCCGATATCTTTGTTTGGGGTTCTTTTACCATTACATCTGTATTGGCTGGAATATATCTTTCAAATAAACTAGGTGCAAACACTATAAAATTTATCGGTATCGGTACGTCGATATATCTCTTAACAAGAGGCTTATTCCAGATACCGATAGGCATAATAAATGATAAATATGAAAGTGAAAAGGATGAAGTAATTCTACTTACATTAGGTATACTACTAATGGGAATACCTTTCTTTTTTTATCCACAGATCTCTCAACCTTATCACTATTACATTCTACAATTTGTTTTTGGTCTAGGAGCGGCTTTAAATGTTGTTAATTGGAGGAAGCTTTTTGCACTTAATCTGGATAAAGGGAGAGAAGGACTTCAGTATGGAGCATATGATACATTAATGAGTTCATGTGCTGCAATAATGAGCATAATTGGTGGAGTAATAGCAAATATGGGAGATATTTACTTTGATAGTGTAATGCGTCTTTCAGGAGTAATAATTCTTCTTGGTAGTATATGGGTAGTACTAATTGGGAAGCATTCTTTTGGTAAAACTGAAACAAAGAATTAACTCTACTTTGCCATACCTCTTGCCGCCATGATACCTGTTACAGCAGCACCTGTAATAGATCCTGATAAACCTGCTGCATCACCTCCTACAAAAAGACCCTTTACTGATGTCTCTAATGTCTGCTTGGTCTCTACCTTAGAAGATCTAAATTTAACCTCAGGGGCATAGAGTAGGGTAGAACCACTATTAATACCAGGCATAACCTTATCTAAAATCTCTAAGCCTTCAATAATATTCATAACTATCCTATGTGGCATACCCATAGATATATCTCCTGGGACAACATCCTCCAGAGAAGGTGTCACAAAAGATTTAGAGAGTCTAGACCAAGTACTTC
This sequence comes from Candidatus Dojkabacteria bacterium, assembly GCA_012800885.1. Classification (GTDB taxonomy): domain Bacteria; phylum Patescibacteriota; class Dojkabacteria; order SC72; family SC72; genus UBA5209. Next base: position 11,883 of record JAAZIL010000032.1, on the reverse strand, counting down.
TTCTACCATCTCTTAAATCAGACACACTCTGAATCAACGGTTTCCCACCCCCTAGTAGTGATGTTAATTCTGCTATCGATTTGGCATAGGCTATAGAATTCTCTAATGGCTCTTTTAAGTTCACTTCACAGAGGAATGCAAAGTTAGAATTTTTACCCTCGTGATCTGAATTGGAATAACCATTAACACAGACATAATTCTGGTATTTCTCAACAGATACCATACCATTTGGACAACTACAGAAAGTCCTTACAATATCTTGATAAGTTCTAGTTCTTACTCTGTATACTGTTTCATACAGTGTCTCTGCTTGTCTCTGCATTATAGAGGCGGGAAATTCAACTCTAACACCAACCTCTACCTTATCATACACATATTTAATACCATATTTGTCAGCTAACTCCTGTAACCATTTAGCATTCAACCTTCCTGGACAGAGTAATACTCTTTTAGAGAAGAACTTCTCTTTTTTACTAGAAATTACTCCCTTTATTGTCTGATCTTCAACTAATATATCCTCTATCTCTGTTTTATCAAAAATTTCAACATTATTATCCTCTAAGTAATGCTCAAAATCATGAATAAAATTCTTAAGTCTATCTGTACCTAGATGCCTTGCCCTTCTTAGTACTAATTCAATATCATTTACCTCTGCTTCCCAGATTAACTCTTTAAGTTGATCTGTTTCTTTCGGATAGTAATCTGAATCAACTCCAAAATCAACAAAGATGTCATCTACATAATCTAGTATTTTTTGATATTTAGATTGGGAGATCAAATGAAACGCTTTCTCGTGTGAGAGGTTTGCAGTTAATGTTAACTTACCATCAGAGAATGTACCCGCACCACCTATCCCCATCATTACTTCGGACCTTTTTCTGTCCTTTATCTTTTTACCTAAATCAATAAGTGCTATCTTACTATTCTTGTCTTTTTTGATAATTTCATAACAAGCAAACATGCCTGCAGGACCAGCACCAACAATAATGTAGTCGTATTTTTTCATTAAATTCTTCTATAGCTTATCCTATCTATATATACCATATATATTGCAAACTATCTAGTGGAGATATCTATTAAGGGAATAAGGAGAAAACAGTGTGGTATAATTGAATCTATGGCTAAATTGCTACATATTTATACAATTGATAATCCAGAAGAAGAATCTTTCTTAAGAAGGATTTCAAAGGACGTACCTAAACAAGAGATAGAAGGAGAGGAGTTTCAAGTATTCCTAGATGACTTAATATATACTGCACAGAATATTATTACAGAAGAGGGTTATACTGCCAGTGGCTTATCTGCTATACAGGTGGGCAGAGATGTAAATGTCTTCTGCATACTCAAAGAGAATAGTTCAGTATTTGAAATAATGGTTAATCCCGTAATAGATATCATTAGTCCAACTTTAATTATTGATAGAGAAGGTTGTCTTAGTATCCCAAAAACTGAAGGACAGGTAGCTAGATTTGAAAAAATTAAAGTTACATATTTAGATAGAAATGGGAAAAAACAGAGAGCTGTTTTTAAAGATTTAGAAGCACGAGAAATACAACATGAGCATGATCATACTAAGGGAGTTCTTTTTACAGATAAGCTTGTAGACTAGAAACTTCCCTATTTTATGTATACAATGTAGAATAAATAGATTAGAAAAACTGCTATGAAAAAATTCTTAATTATCTTTACAATACTTTTTCTTTTTCCACTAAATGTTTTCTCTCAAGAAGAAATTACTGTAGAAGAGTTGGTTCAAGAACAACCAGCTTCCTCCAGAATAGAAGAATTGGACAAGAAAGAGGAAGAGAGAAGTCAACAAAAGGCCAATATGCTAGGCTTTGTATTACCTGAATACAGTGATAACCCAAGTTACCTTATCGTCTTCCAAGACCCCTCATCAGATCAAAAAGGTGTTGAAATAGAGATTGATGAAAAACCTTTTGAAAAAATATCAAGCCCATATTCTTTTCCTGCTCTGAATATAGGTATGCATAATATTAGATTTAGGTTTGAGGATGAAAACGGATATGTTCAACTCCTAGAGTATGAATTCTTAATCATTCCAAGGCCACCTATCATTAATACACCAGAGATAACAGATACAACAATTACAGTTGGAGGTACTTCTTTACCAAACTCAGAGGTTCATTTTATTCTAACCTCTACTACTACTAACAAGAAGGATATTGTAAAAGTAGATGCAAATGGTAATTGGATTGCCTCAATAGAATTTGAGGGTGGAGTACCGAAAGAAATTTTTGCTATAAGTGCATATTCAAGAAAATACGGATACTCAAGTAATCTCTCAGACTTCGTTATATTTGCAAGTAACAAAGAGAGTAATAATTTAAAAGAGGATGATAATGTACAAACATCTTTCTCATTTAAAGATTTAACAAAAGGAACTTTGAAAGAGATACTTCATAGAAATAAGGACTTGATTCTCTTACTCTGTATTACCATTGTAATAACTGCTATCTCTACTCTCTCAATAAAAGGGGCTTTTAATTCAATAAAACAGAAAAAGAGTGAAAAGGAAACTGAAGATATTATTAAAAAGAGTAGTATTTCAGAGGAGAAGACTTTGAGAGAAGTCTTTGAGGAGAAAGAAGATAAAAAAACTGTTAAAAAAGAGAAGATAGAAAAAGAAAAAGGAAAAGAGAAAAAGAAAGATGTAAAAAAGCCAAAGATTGTGAATAGGGATATGTTTTTGAAAGATTACAAACATGTAGATCCGGATACAGATAGTGGTAAAGAGATAGATGACAAAGATATTAAAGAGAATATAAAGATCTCTCTTACTTCTAAAAAAGAGGAGTAAGCTTCTCTTAACCCCTCTCTAGCCAGAATGGTGGAACTGGCAGACACTCTACGTTCAGAGCGTAGTCTTCTTATTGAAGGTGGGGGTTCGACTCCCCCTTCTGGCAATACTAGTAACTCCAGGAGGATATATTCTCAAATCTCTGACAAGGATATACAAAGTGTGGCATCTCAGGTATATCAATGGTACTTCTAACAATATATGTATAATTTGGATAATAGAGGAATATTACAGGCATATCTTGTGTAAAATATTTTTGAAAAAGAGCATAGCTTTCAGTTCTTTTCTCTCTAGCAATAGTCCTTCTTGCTTCTTCAAGTAGAATATCAATCCTCTCATAACTATATCCAGAGATATTTAAATCAGGATAATCACTTTTTAGAGAGTGCCATAAATTATACTGATCTGGATCTATAGTTGTCTCTATCTCAAATAGTAATAGCTCAAAATCTCTAGTAGCAACAATCTCTTGAGTTAGCTGAGTATATGTTAATGGCTCTAATTCCAAAATAATACCTTCTTCAAACAAGATATCTTTAAGAGTATTCACCAACCTAGTATTAAGACTACATTCATAGTAACTAAGTGTTAGATTTAAAATCTTCCTATCTTCTGTTTCAAAATATCCACTCTCTTCATTTTTAGTATATCCAATATTTTTCAGTAATTCAGAAGCTTTTTGTTGATTAAATAGATGCTTCTGAGTCTCTTTCTCACTATATGCCCAAGAACTCTCTGGTATAGGGCCATAAGCAGGCTCTCCTATAAGATTTGCCTCTTGTAATAATCGGTCTTTATCAATTAATAGATTAAGAGCTAAACGAATATCTCTGCTCTTATACTTCTCTGTCCTAGTATTAAAAAATATCATCTTGACTCTTGGATAGATAGTTTCGCTATACACGGAGTACCCTGAATATTCACTGATATATCCCATACTAGCTGCATCTGTTCCACCTATTGCATCCAATATCCCATTCCTAAAAGCAGCTTCTAGTGAAGAGTAATCTGAATAGAGACGATATATAAAGGTTTGTATTTTAGGAATAGGTTTGTAGTATTCAGATGCACGTAAGTAGACAACATTAGGCTCAGACCTATATACCTCAAACGGTCCTGAACCTAGTGGAAACTTCGCAAAAGAATCAAATGGGATATCTTCCAGCCTAATATCCTCAAATCTGTGTTTCGGAACTATATATATTGATATCGCTTCAAAGAAAGTAGCATTCCTTTCAGGAAGAGTAAATCTCAACTCTGTATCTGAAATTTTCTCAATAGCAACATCTACCAGTGGTATACCAACAGTATCATAATTTAATTTCTGAGCTAATTCTTTTGATACTTCAAATGTAAAAAGTATATCATCAATAGTTAAGGGTTCTGAATCTTGCCAAACATGATCCTGAGATATGGTGAAATCATAAGTAACTCCATCTTCAGATTGTTTCCAATCAGTTGCAATTTTAGGTAGAGGATCTCCTTCATTAGAGATATCAATAAACTTCTCAAAGACTAAAGCTTGAATATCACTGTCTACAGGATTCTGAGAAATAAATAATGGATTAAAAGTTGAAATAGCTCCTACATTACCCTCAACAAATACATTCTTCTTCTTTGGAAAAAATACATTTGCAAATAATTCACTTGTTAGGAAGGTAAATATCCCAAAAGCAATCAAAACAAAAAGAAGAATAAAACTCAAAGGTGAAGACTTTTTAAATGCTCTTTCAAAATTTACAGGATAACTCCACAACCAATCTCTAAAATCATAGCCTCTTTTTTCTTTTGTAGTTTTCTTTAAAGCTTTCTGTGAATGGGTAATCTCTTCAAGTGCATCTTTCATTGACAGAGCTTTTTTGTCCTTTCTACTTGACATCAATATGAATTAAGAATATTTATATACTAAAAGAGAAATTACTATTAATAATATACTTAATACGATAGTAGAGTAGTAAAGAAGTTTCTCTAAGCCTCTCTTTGTTCTATAGACTTCTCCTCCACCACCAAACATTTTTCCTAGGCCCTCTGCACGGTTCTGAAGTAGTACTGATACAATTACTAACAAACAGATTCCTATCTGAGCATACAGAAGAACATTAACAATCTTTTCACTCATAGGGTTAATTATACTATATTATGAATTTTTCTCCAAAGTGTTGAGTAATGCAGTAATAAAAGAATAGGCCATACTTGCAATGATAATTGTATATACCACAGTTACCTCAAAATTATGGATTACTAAACTTCTTGTATCAATACCTTCAAATGTAAAAGATTGAATAAAGAAACCTGGCATAAATGCCTTTAAGAGAAAAAATATACCTATTGATAGTATTAATGTCATCAGGAAACAGGTAAGGAAATTCTCTTTTATTGTTAAGAAATTTAGAATAAAAGAGGAGAAGAAGATAATTATTGCTATTGCGAATATACAAGAGAAATGATAGAAAAAGTTTAAGGGGAGGGTTATATTTTCAAACAGAGTTAAAACAAAGTAGGCTACTAGCAGATACTGAATCAGTTTTCGAAGAAAATTTTTCATTATATGTAATACTATATTATTATATTTCAACTATTTCAAGAGGATTCTTTCAAGTCATAATAATATAGGATAGTACATTCCTTGTTTCAATCTCTACTATTCTGTATATTGATACTGTATGAGTAGTTTCTGTAAAACAAAAATAGTTGCTACAATAGGGCCTTCATCTTGGGATAAAGAGATACTTGAAAATATGATTAAGGAGGGCATGGATGTTGCAAGAATAAATGCTTCATTTGCTGATTTTGATGAATTAGAACGAGTTTCTAAGAGTATTTACAACATATCTCCAAGAATTGCTACTATGTTAGATACACAAGGATACAAGATAAGAGTAACTGGTTTTACTAAGGATAAGGAGCTGAAAGATGGAGATAGGGTAATAATTGTACCTGAAGATTTTAAGGGTAATTTCTCTGAAAAACATATCTCAATCACATATCCAACTCTTCATAACGATATTACAAGAAAGACTAAAATATTTCTTGATGATGGTAATATCAAACTAGAGGTAGAAGATATTAAAGATGTAGAGGTAAAATGTATTGTAACTCATGGAGGAGTATTAAAGACTAGGAAAACTGTTAATATACCTAATACACATTTAAATTTCCCTTCCTTACCTGAAAAAGATAAAGAAGATATAAAGTTTGCAGTTGAGAACAATTTCGATTTTATCTCTGCATCATTTATAAGAAATGTTAATGATGTAGCTCAGATTAAGAAAATAATTGGTAAGAGTTCAACTAAGCTAATAGCTAAAATAGAAGATAGAGAAGGGATAGATAACTTTGATCAGATACTTCATTTAGTAGATGGGATTATGGTTGCAAGAGGAGATATGGGGGTCGAGATACCACTGGAGGAAGTACCTATTGTTCAGAAAGAGATTATCTATAAATGTAGATGTGTTGGTAAGCCGGTTATTGTTGCTACTCAAATGTTAGAATCAATGAGAGGAAACAACACGCCTACACGCGCAGAGGTAAGTGATGTAGCCAATGCAATCATGGATGGATGTGATGCTGTAATGCTCTCTGCTGAGACATCTACAGGCAATTATCCTGTTGAGACTGTTAAGGTTATGAACGATATTGCTCTTAGAGTAGAGGATGTATTAATCCCACAGAAAGTATCTGGATATACTTCTGCTAGTATTGAAACAGATGAATTATGTAATGCACTTTTTGATATTGTACATAAATTATATCTAAAAGGAGTAGTAGTGATATCACAAACAGGTAAAACCTCTCAGAGTCTCTCTAGACACAGACTAAACATACCAATATGGGAGATAGGGAATGATATTCAAAGAATTAGACAAAATGCTCTCTTAAGAGGTATTAAAGGATACTATATTAAAGATTTATCTGATGATAGAGATGAGGCTGTAAAAAAGGGAATAGTGTGCATATACTCCTATGGTGAGCTAGAATTAAATGACAAAGTTGCTATTATAAGTGGTAGTTCAATTAAGAACAGATCTAATAATAGCATCTTGGAAATACTCTCAGTAAAAGATATAATTGGTTACTAGCCTAATGGTGACGTAGCCAAGATGGTTAAGGCCGTGGTCTGCAAAACCACTATCGTGGGTTCGAATCCCATCGTCACCTCATTTGGTAAGAAAAAGCTACTAATTAGAGATATTATTGAAAAAAAAGTTGTTGTATTTTAAAATATAGCCCACTATGCCGAGATGGCGGAAAAGGCAGACGCGCGGGACTTAAAATCCCGTTCTAGCAATAGAGTGGGGGTTCGATTCCCCCTCTCGGCATGTTAATCTGTATCTCCAAAATAATCCACATCATCATTACCACAGTTTGGACACTTTTTGAGCTCCTTTACACCCTCATACAGATAACCACACTTAAGACATTTCCATCTTAACCACTTTATATCTAAATCTTCTGGATTGTGTGGATCTTCAATGTAGGACTTCACGGGTTCAGGATTAACATGATTAATTGGATCTGGAACGTTACTCTGATTACTATTTATTTTAGAGGTATTTTCCATCTTTTAATTTTTTTAAAATTAAATTAAATGTTTCCTGTGCATCCATATTAGAGGTATCCATCACTATATCGTAGTAAAGAGATGGGTTACTGTACTTAATACCGTACAACCTCTTGTATTTCTCTTTATCAATTCTGTAGCGTTTCTTGAGATTAAAACATATTACTATACGCCTTAATACTCTTTTAATACCTTTTACATCTTCTCTACCTAAATGTCGTTTTACTCGTACCCCTAACTTAGCATCTAACCATATAGTAGCAGTACAGTTTATTCCTCTTTCTTTTGCTAATGCACCAAAAATTTTACTATCTAAAACTACATTTCCTTTTTTTGCATATTCTTCCATTACCTTATCTATCTCTAAATCAAGAGTATTACCCCCTTTTGAAATAACTTGTAGAAATTCTTCAAAGTTTTCAATATCTTCCTTCTTAGCGCGCTTTCTAAAGAGATCTCCAGCATAAATATGAGGGATATTAAAATGTTTTGAAAACATTTTTGCAATAGTCGTAGAGCCAGATCCTCCAGGGCCACCAAAAACTAATGTAATCTTGCCTCTCTTTTGAGTCATATTAAAATATATAGTATATTAATACCAGCACAATGTCGAGCAGGAAAAGAAAAAGAAGTTCTGTTTCTAAAAGACATAAGCCAGATAGTACAATACTAATCTTCTGTATTGTAATGGCTATTTTTGGCGCAATAATGATATTTGACGCAAGTGTATATATTGCAAACAAAGAACCTTTTAACAATCAATTCCATTTCTTAAACCAACAGTTAGTATGGTTACTATTTGGTTCAGCAATTGGATTTCTTGCATATATAATAGATTACAAAAAAATACTAAAATACTCTTTCCCTATCCTCCTCTTTATAATCCTTCTCTTAGTTTTAGTATTGATATTTGGAAAAGAGGTAAATGGAGCTAAAAGATGGTTCAGTTTAGGACAGATTCCTCAGATTCAACCTGCAGAGTTCGCAAAATTAGCAATAATCCTGTATCTATCTAGTTGGCTTAGCAAAAGAGAGTACAGCTTCAATACTCTTAAAGAGGCTTTTAAGAAAGGATTTCTTAGAAACTTCTCTAGTTTAATAGCAATACTTGGAATTGTAATACTCTTAATTCTTTTACAACCCGATTTAGGTACTGTGCTAATAATCTTTGCTACTGGATTCTTAATGTTCTTCGGCTCTGGTAAGGACAATGCTCATACTCTTGGCTCTTTAGCAGTAGCACTTTTAGCAATTCCTGTGTTTTTAATTACTATAATTATTGAACCTTACAGATTAGAGAGAGCAAAAACATATATAGATTTAGTTCTAAAAGGGAAAGTTACTGACCCAAGAGGAACTGGGTATCAAATACAACAGATATTAATAGGAATCGGTAGTGGTGGCTTTTGGGGGAAAGGTTTTGGACAGTCAAGACAGAGGTTTGGATACCTTGTAGAGGTTACTGCATTTACGGATTCTACCTTTGCAATAGTACTCGAAGAGTTAGGTTTCTGGGGTGGCTCCTTACTGGTAATGGCTTGGATGTTTTTCTTGTGGAGAGGATTTAGAATTTTTGAAAAAATCCAAGAGAAAGAAGGACAACTCCTAGCTTTAGGTATTGTAATATGGTTAACAACCCAAGCATTCTTAAACATGGCAAGTAATGTAGGAATTATTCCTCTCACTGGAATCCCTCTACCATTCCTTTCCTATGGAGGTTCAAGTACAATAGTCACACTAATAGCTTTTGGGTTACTTCTAAATGTAAGCTCATATACAGAGGTATGATAAAAGGAGATATTAAAATATTGGTTACCGGTGGAGGTTCAGGAGGACACATCTCTGTAGCTAAAGCTCTTATAGATGCAGTAGTTGAGGATTACAACATACCGAAAAAGAATATTATTTATGTTGGTGGAGATCTAGGTATGGAGTATGAGGAAGTAGGCAACTCTTTGGAGAAACGAGTATTTAAAGAGAGTGGTTTTAAAACTTATTTTATCAGAGCAGGTAAACTACACCGACGTTTCTCTCTGAAAAGAGCTAAATTCTTACTAAGAACTCTACTAGGTCTCTTCGATGCTTTAAAGATTATAAAGAAAGAGAGACCAACTTTTGTTATATCCACAGGAGGATTCGTTTCTGTCCCTGTATGTATAATATCATGGTTGTACAAAACACCTATATATCTCCATGAACAGACTGCTTCTGTAGGTTTATCTAACAAGATTGTCGGTAAATTTGCATCAAGAATATATATCTCTTTTAAAGACTCTTTGAGATATTTCCCAGAAGAGAAATGTATTCATGTTGGCAATGTTGTAAGAAAAGATATTTTCCAAAAGAAGATTACTTCTAATACTGATTTAGAGATTATCTCCTTGGTAAATACAGATACTAACCTACCATTTATATATATCTCAGGAGGAAGTCTTGGTTCACATACTATAAATCAAAAAATTCAGAAAGAATTAGAGAATCTACTACCGTTCTTTAGAATTCTTCTGCAAACAGGAGAAAACAAAATATTTAAGGACTATGAAGAGATTATGAAAATAAAGGGTAGTTTAAGGCAGGAATACCAAGATAGATTAGTAATTAAAAAATATATTGATAAATATAGTATAGGATACGTCCTAAATAATATGGATTTATTCCTTGGTAGGGCTGGCGCTAATACTGTTTATGAAATAGGGGTATTAGAGAAATTCGCTCTTTTTATCCCTATACCTTGGGTTACACATAATGAACAGTATCTTAATGCAAAAGTACTCCATGACATAGGTACTGCGAATATTTTACAAGAGAAAGATTTAGACAATGCTAATCTAAAATATGAGATAGAGAGACTCTTTGAGCAAACCAAGCTAAGAAAGATAGATTATGAAAAATTAAAAGCTCTGTTTCCTACAAATGCAACATACTATATTATTGATGAAATCTTTTCAAAATATTTAAAGTAGAAAATACTCTGTTATGAAAATCTACTCTAATGTTTCAATAAAAGAACTAAATACATTCCGAGTAGATGTGAATACAGATTTATTAATTTTTCTTGAAAATGATAAAGATTTCTTTAGCAAAGATATTTACAAATATATTAAAAAGAACAGCTACTTAATAGTAGGTGGCGGTTCAAATATTCTATTTACCAAAGATTACAAAGGGAGTATCTTACTTGTTAAGAACGGAGGCAAAAAAATTATTAATGAAGATAAGGACTCTATTGAGATTGAGGTAGCAGCAGGAGAAAATTGGGATAGTTTTGTTAAATGGAGTGTAGATAATAATCTAATAGGGTTGCAAAATCTTGCATTAATACCAGGTACAGTAGGCGCTACACCTATCCAAAATGTAGGAGCTTACAATACTGAAGTAAAAGACTTTATTACAGAAGTAAAGATTGTAAATCTAACTAACGAACGTGAAGAGATACTTACTAATAGGGAGTGTAACTTTAAGTATAGGGATAGTATATTTAAACACAAATTGAAAAACAATATTATTGTAAAAAGTGTTACATTTAGAGTACCAAAATACAAAGGACATATGGAGAAGAGATATCTAGAATATTCTGGAATTAAAGAGAAGATAAAAGATGAAGATATAACTCCTCTCTCTCTTTATTGGGCTATTGTGAATATTCGTAATGAGAAATTACCTAAAATAGAGGAGTACGGCTCTTGTGGTAGTACTTTTAAGAATCCTGTAATCTCACTACGAGAATACAACAGTTTGTTATCTAAATATCCGCAACTTCCTAAATATGATACTAATAATGTAGACTTAGTAAAAATACCTGCTGCGTACATCTTAGAGAAACTTGGATGGAAAAACAGAAGGGAGGGAAGTGTAGGTACATGGATACATCATCCTTTAATAGTTACAAATTATGGTGGTGCTAATGGAGATGATATACTATTGTTCATTAGGGAGATACAGAAAGATTTTAAATCTAACACAGGCATAGATTTAGAGTGTGAAATTAACATTATTTAGAAAGAATATGTCAAATCTAATTGTCAAAGGTGGAAACAAGTTAAGTGGTGTGATTACGCCTGCGGGTAACAAGAACTCTGCTTTACCCATTCTATGTGCTACTTTATTAACTAATGAGGTGGTTACTTTAAAAAATTTCCCAGATTTAACTGATGTTTCCAAATTAATTGAACTACTTGTTTCTCTTGGATCAAAGATAGAGTGGGATAAAAAGAAAAAGGAGATAACAATAGAAAATTCTAAACTATGTGACTCATTTGGAGATACCGGTTTCCCTCTAGGTATGAGAGGAGCTATTCTTCTTCTTGCTCCTTTACTTCATAGACATAAGTATTTAGAGATAAAGGAAGAAATAGGGGGTTGTAGTTTAGGTATTCGTGAATTAGATCCTCATATTGAAATTCTAAAACAATTAGGAGCTGTTATTACTAATAATAAATTCCTTTCAATAAGTGCAGAGAAGGGACTAATAGGTGCTACCCTTTGGCAAGACTATATG
>JAAZIL010000031.1 GCA_012800885.1 Candidatus Dojkabacteria bacterium | reverse complement strand
TTGTTTTACTGTTGACCTCTTCAATATGACCGTGTACTGACATCTCTATCTCCTCCTTAATATCTACCTTCTCTCTCTTAACTTCAATCTTGTCTCCTTCTAACTTGGCTGATGTAAGTAGAGTATTAATTAGAGATATCTCTGTCTCTACCGCTTGCTTTATTCTATCCAGATACTTCTTAAACTCTTTAGGGTTACTGTTAATATATTTCTCTAAAAGAGATACATTCAATTTAACCACAGTAGCTGGAGTTCTTAACTCATGCCCCATAATATCTATCATATCGCTCTCTTTTCTTCTTGCTTCTTGTAACTCTCTGACCTTAATTTGTAGCTCTTGAGTCTGTTCATTGACCTTCTGCTGTAGAGAGATATTAAACCTCTCTACCTCTTGGTAAAGTAAACCACGCTCTAGAAGAACTCTAACTGTATTTCTTATCGTAAGGAGAAATTTTAATTCACCAGCAATATACATATCTCCTCTATCCTTAGGACCCAGTAGTAAGAACCCTTGATAATTATTACTTAGACGTACTGGGATAATAACGTGTACTAAAGCATTCTCCATATACTCTTTTAAAGAGAGAAATCGCTTGTACCTCCAGATATTCTGTTCTTCGATACTAGTAATCTGCAGATGTTTTAATTCTTGTAAAACCACCATCTTCTCCTGTTCTTTAAAATATGTACCGTACGAATTTACATCCATACTAGGGAAGTTCTCTGTACTGTTACTACTCTTACTACCATAAATGTAAGATACTTCATTCTGATTATTTACTATTAGCAAAGAAGCAAACTTAGGTTTAAGTACCAGTGTCACAAAAGAGAGTATCTCTTCGCATACCTCTTTTAATCCTAAAATTGTAGCTATCTTCTTAGAGAGTATCTCACTCGGATCTTCACTACCGATCAGCCTTTCCTTTATTACTCCTACTAGATAGTAATAGAAGATATTTGAAAATATTAATAACAACAGTACCCAAGGTGCAAAGCGTAATTGAAAAAGATAGCAGAGAAGATATGAGATTAGAATTGAAGGAATTACTGCATACACAAAAAATAGTAACACAGACCTTACCCATATCTTTACATTACCGAATCGTAGTGTAGAAACACCGTAACTAATAGAAGAGATCATTACAAAACCCATAATTGGACCTATCCAGATATATCTGTAGACCCCTATATATGGAAGGACAATATTAAACGGTATCATCCCAACCCCTCCTAGTATTAATCCTGCCACCAAGTACGCTGTCTGTCTTCTCTCAATCTCAGTTATCTGTTTTAAATTTTTAATCAGTATAATTATCCTAGAACCTATAACAGATACAAACCATATAACCCAGAACAGATAGACTATCCCAAACTTAGGAATCTTAGTACTATCTAAATATATTATGAAACTATCTGTAAACCATACTGTATACAGAATATACAGTGCAGGTAGAAAAAGAAGGAACTTTTCAAGAAACTTTCCAGAGCTTTTGTAAGGGAAATTCTTTGTAAAATAATAGGTTAATACTGCAACTACTACTGATACTGTATAGACGATATTTGCCGATATCCTTGCAGTAATCATATTCTCTGTCTTAAAAAACAGAGCTATACTTATTGCCCAGATAGGACCAGTAACAATAGACATGAGAAAAAGGAAAGTATTTTTTCTAGAACGGATATTTTTTGAGAAAACAGATATAGGTCCTACTAAAGAGAGTAGACCAAAAATAATTGTGAGCAGATTACTTATTCCCATACCTTACATAAATATACTACACTATTATCTCAATAACATCACATGGAGCACCATTAATTTCAGGATATTTAGAAATATCTGTATCTTTAATATTAAATATCTCTTGTAAATCTTTCTCTACTGTATTAACAGGAGATAGAATCTCCTTAGTCAGTATCTTAGCAGCAGTAGTAGCCTTACTCAAGCCCTTCATATACTTAAGAAAATCCACCATATCTGTTCTGAGTAGATAATTCATAAACTCTATCTGCCTACCTGTCTGTTCAGTCATCGCTCTCTTTATCTTTCCCTCAGAGATAATATACTGAGGTTTACCCTTCTTAATATTATTCAGATATCTCTGGTACTTCTCTTTGCCTGTTAAAATCTCTTTAATCAAAAACGGTTTTGCTAAATCTACAGATAAACTTGGATTAAGAGATGAAAGATAGATACCACCTCCTTTGGCAAGATGTTTTTTTGAATCTTCAAGTACCTTGTTATGTTTCTCTTTTGAGAAATAGGAGATACCGTTCTCTGACATAATATCACTGTATTTAATACTCTCATCAATACTACCCATATATGTCTCTGCATTACCGTAAATTAATGCAATACCGTTCCAATCTGCAGGGATATCTTTTACTTTTTCATAATTATTTAGTAAGACACAGGGTATATCTTGTGTTTTAAAAACTAAATATGACACTGCAAGAGACTCTATTGAGTTATCTACACCGTGTATCTGTATATTCTTAAATCCATCTTTTTTTAACTCCTTGTAAACTTTTGAAGAAGTTATCCCAGCCCCTGAGCATAGATCACACGCAATATGAGGCTTACTCTTATCTCCCTTTAGAGCAATTCTTTTTGCAATCCATGTAGAATATTTAATTGATTCTTCCATAAGGGATTTTGCCAGAATAGATAGTATAGGGCTTGCTTCCCAGATCCTAGTTTTAGCCTCTAAATCCAGTGTACTTGCTACTTGTCTAGTAAATTCAGGTAGTAATCTCTCTATTTCAAAAAATATCCTCGGTGTTAAAACAAAGGTATCTTCTTCAGAATTAATACCTAATTGAACTTTCTTGTAGTTTTCAATATATTGCTTATCTCGACTATTTGCCCCTAGTAGAGTACTTGTCTCTGGAGTAATTAAGGTCTGTTTTAATATTTTAGTTTGGGCAGCAGGCATTGCCCTTACATGGATTTGTGGTATCTCTTCTTCATTAACTGTGGGATTTTCAATATCTAATTCCTCTGAAGGAGAAGAGATATATAGGTATTCAATTGGTCTATTATTAAATTCTAAACTAGCCTTGTCAGGTTCTTTCTCCATAAGAGTAATTTTAATGAATTATTTATTAAACATATTTTACATTAACAACCCATAAAGGTAAATATATAGATACAACAATGATTTACAAGCCCTTCATAAATACCTTGTATGTTCTCTCTGCAGCCCTATCCCATGAATATCTCTCTGCTCTCTCCTGTCCCCTCTCTACAAAACTTTCTCTTAATTCCTCATTAGAATATATCCTGTACATAGCATCTCCAACCTCTTTTGGATTGTTACCATCTACTAATAACCCAGCCTTTCCAACTACCTCTGGATAACACGATCCATTATGAACAATAACGGGAGTATTAGATCTCATAGCCTCTATAACAGATATACCGAATCCTTCATAGAGTGATAAATGAATAAAAGATATAGAGTTACTTAGTAGTGGTTTAGTATGTTTGTCTTCATAGAAACCAGTAAACACAACACTACTCTTTAATCCTAGACACTTAATCCTATCCTTAAATCTAGCGACCTCTTTGTCATTCTCCTTTGTAAAACCCTTACCTGCTATTACCAAGTAAGGAGCCCTACTACTGTGATTAAGTTTAACCAAAAACTCTCTGTAACCTCTTACAACACCATCTGAATTCTTACTCTTTGCGAGTGTACCACCCATATATATAAAGTAACCTCTCTCCTTGTAATCTCTCGGCAATGTACTATCCCACCCCTCAATATCTTTACTCTCCTCTAACTGCCCATCTAGATGTATAGGATAGATTCTCTTACTTGGATAATTAGGAAAATATTTTCTGAAATCCTTAGCTGTATACTTGGAGTTGGTAATAATAGCACTACAATACTTAGCCTTGTACATCTCTAACCAATAGAGAGCCCTTTTAAAAAGATTCTGTACTACCCCTCTCTCTGAATAAATATTAAAGATGGGAAGAATAAAATCATGAACCATTAATACAGTAGGAATATGCCTGGAAGGTAAACCTATCCAGAAGTAAGGACAGAAATAGATACTATCCTCCTTTCTTAATTTTTTAATAACAGGAAGTATCTTTGTATGATAGAGTAATATATTCTTGTAATCAGAAGCTCTTACCTCTCCTAACCTACATATCTCTACCTTCTCCTTGTCAATATATGGATCTAGAGTAGAATCTCCATCAAACATTAATAATGTGATATCTACATCCATCCCTAACAGTCTACTTACTATCTGCTTAGTATACTGACCAATACCGTGGTGCTTAAGTTGATTCTGTGTAGTTGTACAATCTATTATTAAATGCATATATTAAAAATTGGAAGTATACATCATCATACCCTCACAAATACAATACTTCAACACAGTAACTACTATTTACTCTACCATGTCTACTAACTAAAATATCCTACTCAATTCTATCTGTTTTTTCTGTAATGTTGAAATTTCCTATCTAACACTCTCTTTAAATTCCTGTACTGCTTAACATAGCTATCACCGTATCTCTTCTTAGTAAGCCAATATATTAACAGTAATACTACACATAGATATACTGTATTAAGAGGAAGAGCTACCCATGAATTTAGATTAATCGGTAAAAAGACAACTAATGAGAAGAGTGCTGGAATAGAGATTAAACCTAATAATCTAAGATAGTTGTACTTGATATTTAACAATCTCTTAGAACCAAAATATGTAATCAGACTAAGTAGAAACATAGCAAGAAGAGAAGATAGGGCAGAACCGATTATCCCAAATCTTGGAATTAGGAGATAGTTAAACCCTGTATTTAGAAGTGCAGAGAGAAGAGTATAGAGGGGGACTAACTTAACAGATTTTTTCTGGTAATTAAATATATTTACAAAGAAGAAATATACTCCATTAAATACATACCCAAAAGACAGGAAAGGGATTACTCTCCAAGAATCAAAGTATGACTTACTCAGAACTAATGCAATCACTTCTCTTCCAAACAGAGAGATAATTAGTGCTACTATAGAGTACATCAGAACTATAAATTCAGAGAATATTACAATATCTTCATTATTCCTCTTCTCTTTCTTCATCTTTTCAAAAAACCAAGGTGTATACGACCTGTTTAAAGCAACAGTTACCATATTTACAATACCTGCAATAGTAAAACCTATGGTATAGATTCCTACAGTATCAATAGATACTAGATTGTTTAGTATTAACTTGTTAATAGACCCCATTGCCCAACCAAACAGAGCGTGAAGAAATATCGGCCACGAGAAACCGAAAGCATCTTTTACTATCTCTTTACTAATTCCGAAATGTATTCTCTTTCTTAAAGAGGAAAATACATATATTGTCATAACAATATCTGCTATTAAAGTACCTAGAATAATACCCTCTGCCCTTAGTTTAAATACTACTAAGAGTAATACTGAGATACCGTTGTTAAGCAGTAAATAGAGTATCTGTACTACAGAGTACCTCCAACCATTCTGTTTTGTCTGTTGCAGTGTTTGGAATAACTGAAAGATACTACTAAAAAATGCCATACCTATGGCAATAAGCATGTATGGATAGAAAGCTACGCCCTCACCAATAATTGGGAATATATACTCTCTTCCAAGAAGTAGTACAGAAGCTATTACTAAATTCCAGATTAATTTGGATAAGAATACTGTACCCAAAAATCTCTTAAGTTTCTCTTGATCTTGACTATGCTCAAAGTAGAGCCTACTAACTACACTCTGACTCCCAAAAAGAAAGAATATTGACAACAGACCTGCTACTGAATTAATCAAGCTAGTTAAACCGAACTCTCCTGTAGATAGTAGAGAGGTATAGAGGGGTAGTAATAGAAAACTCATAAATGATTGTATTATGCTTACTGAGAGATAGAGTGTACTGTTTTTAATAACTTTCATTAATCTATCTTCTCTAACAACTTAGTCCATATCTGAACAATATTCTCATGAGAGGAAACTTCAGAAAATATCTTAATACTCTCAATCGCTCTATTACTCATCTCAGAGTACCTCTTCTTGTCGCTTAATAGCTCTAGTATAGCTTTAGTATATTCTTCTGAATTACGACTACTAATTACTACCCCATTCTCTCCGTCTTTAATAAGGTCCTTTACATCACCTACATCAGGAAGTACGGCAGGAACACCTACAGACATACACTCAACTGCAACCATAGGTAAACCTTCTAGTTTTGATGTCATAAGTAGTATTTTAGACCTGTTAATATACTCATATACATCCTTCTTTCTACCAACAAAATCAATATTATCATACACACCCTCTCTGTGGGCTAGAGATTTTATACTTTCAAACAGATTCCCATCTCCAAGCATAACCCCAGTAATATCCTCTCTCTGTTTTTTTACACTCTTAAAAATCTCAATCCACAGAGGTAGATCCTTAATCTCTATAAAATTTCCAATATATATTAAATCGTACTCTTTTCTATCCTGTAATCTCTCTATCTTAGGTAAAGTAAATTCATTAGGAGGAGTAAATATCTTCTCCTTGGGTATACCCTTGTCAATAAAGAATCTCTCTGAACTACTACCTCTTACCCCTATAGCAGATGCACTACTAATTGCTTTAAGGAAAAAATTACTTCCCTCATACTTACTCGGACTCTCAATAAAGAGAAGAATATATTTAATACGGAGTAGTTTAGACAGAAGCACTGTATATACTCCATGCATAAGAAAACGTATCCCTATTACCAAGTTGATTCGCTTAGTTAAGATCAGATATATACCTACTAACACCCTATACAACTCTCTAAGTGGAAGTATCTTTTTAATAAATGGCACTACAGGGTATTGAGTTAGCTTAGGATGAGTAAAATCCATTGCATCCATCCTTACAAGATACACTCTCTCTACTGCAGGAACGTCCAGAATTGGAGATACCTTTGATATTAATTTCTTGTCATTACATCCAGCAAATATTAATACTCTCTTTCTATCTTCCACCATCTCTCTCCTTAACAATTAAACCTCTGAGTAGATAGAATGGTAGAACTAAATAGTTCTCTAGAATTAGAAATTTTACTCTGTTTGAAAATAATAGAGCGTAAGATAGTGATTTAAATAGGTACTCCATAGTCATCTTAATATTACCATCCATTGCAAAATGCTTAGATATTTGTAAATACTGTCTAGCATAAGTCCTTTTTACTGTTCTTTTATCAAAACTCTCAATATCTTCCTTAAAATCACTCAGAAGCCTCTCTTTAATCTCAACTAATCTCTCACCACTTACCTTCCCTGAGTGTCCATGTATTACAGATAGAACATCTCTCATTACACCCATTTTGTACTCTCTTAATAATCTTAATACAAAATCCAAATCTTGCTGTCTAACATACTTTTCATTAAAGTTACCAATCTTTTCAAACACATCTCTCCTTACCATAAGAGATGAACCAGCTGCTAGTGAGAGCTCCATTAAATATATCTCTTTAGAGATATCTCCCTCCTTTTTTAAAACAACATCCCTATACTTACCCCCATAGAGTATCTTGTGACTCACTAGAACGCCACCCCACTCTTTAGACTTCTTAGCAAGAAAGTAATCAATCTGTTTTGAAAGCTTCTCCTCTAACCATTCATCATCATCATCTAGAAATGCAATATATTCTCCTTTTGCTACCTTAATTCCGCTATTTCTCGCAGCAGCACAGTTCTTGTTCTTACTATGCCTAATTAATTTAATTCTAGAATCTTTAATACTATTTACAACATCTACAGTATTATCTGTTGAACAGTCATCTATCACCATTAATTCAGTATTCTTGTATGTCTGATTAAGAAAAGAATGAATAGCTCTCTTAATACTCTTACTACCGTTGTATGTAGGCATTATTACAGATATTAATGGTTCTTTTTTCATCTACTTTTTTACTTCAAAAATATATAGTGTTTTGTTCTTTAATGGTACCTCTTGGTCTAACAGAAGCCAATCTTGATTCTTAAAATCTTCTAACATATCTTGGTATGGAAATATATATTGATCTAACTCAGAGACTACTAGACCAATCTTCTCTATCTCCTCAGATACTACAATTTTCCTAATCCGAGTTACACTCTTTCCAACCATCCCAAATGTATCTACTCTGTTAAACATCTTTAGATATCTCTTCCTAGGTACCCAATCTGCTAACTCCATCTTCCACTCTACAGGAAAAGAGTAGTTCCCTCTATACACTCTCGGTAATATATCCCAACCTACATCATTAAGTAATACTTTTTCATCTTCCTGAAAGGAAGAAACAACTCTTTTTACCTCATAATCTTTACCAAAATTAATGTAGTAGCGCAACTGTCCATTTGCATAGAAAAAGAAAAGAGCAACAGAGAGAGTAATACAACTTACTACCCCAGAGATAAGCATATCTGTACTCGGTACTCTCTTAGGGAAGAGATAGTACAGAAGATATATTAAGAGAAGAAAGAGATTTAGAACAAACTTTATTACTAAATACTCAACCTCAAAAAAGAGACCTACAAAAGCTAGTATACCAGAGAGTACTACTGTAAAAAGAAATACCTTCCTCTCCTTTATTAACTCCTTTAGAAAATAGATGTAGAAGAAGAGTACTACAGGTACAATAGGGAGAAGGTATCTATCAAAAGATGCTCTTAGAAAGAATACTAAAAGAAAGCTCCAGAGAAGAGAGTTGAGAAGAAGATAGAAACTATCCTTCTTTTTAAGTTTCTTTTTGAAAAAGAATACACTACTTACTATTGCAGGAAATATTACTATTTTAGGAATAGAGATAAAAGAGAAACTCCTTGGATAGAGTATCTTACCTGTGTAACTTTTTACAATATTGAATACCTTTTTTACAATACCATCATCTTCTAAAAGATTCTCTTGAATAGAAGGGGCTTCTTTTCTTATCCGATTAATTGTAGAAACATCAGGATCAAAATGCTTAAGATGATACTCCATACCCCCTTTTGTTACACCTGGAATAATGGATACGGCATATATATTAACAGGGACTACTCTTGTAAAAATCATAAGAAGTAGAAGGACTAAGGTTGGTAGAAACAATTTAAATGTAGTAAAGAGATACCTCCCTACTGTCTTTATCAATGTACCCTCTCTCTCACTCCATAAAATGAATAGTACTATTCCTGGTATTAGCATTAAAAGTACATACTCTTTAGCATCAAAGATTAATGCTAAACTTAAGCCTACTATCCAGTATGATTTTTTCTTTTGCAGAAGATAGATAAAGAGCAAAAGAGAGAAAAGAACAGGTATCTCTCTCATATATGTAGGAAGATGAAGAAGAAATTGGAAACTTGTTAGTAAAAGAAGAGTCCCAATCAGAGCAGTATCCTCTCTTTTAAAATATTCCTTCAAGATTAAATAGAAAAGATACAAGGATACAGATGCAAGTATTACATTCCATACAGTAGCTACCTCTAGAGAGGGACCTGTTAGAAGAAATACTAATGCAACGGGTAATTTAAAAAGGAACCCGTGTGTACCCACAGCGTAATCACCTATCCACTCACCCCCCTTTATAGCCTCTGTCATTATTGACGTTTCAAGTAGGTATAGGTCATCATCAAGTGTTGCATTACGAAAAAAGAGAGAGGAGAGACCTAGTATTAAGCAGATGGAGATTAGAATATATATCCCATATTTTTTAATAATTCTCTTCATACTATTTTACATTGAATATATAGATATTCACTCCCTGTAATGTATATCTCTGTTCCAATTCTATCCAATCTTGCTCCAAAAAGATATCTAAATACTCTTGATTAGGATAGTAACTATTTTTAATAGTAGACTCCATAAATACAATAACCCCCATACCATACTCCTCAAGATTACTCCTAAACTCATCCAAACTACTAACTGGAAAAACAAAGCTCCTCTTCTCTCCCAGAGATTTAAGATTCTGCCTTCTAGGTATCCACTCATCTAAATTCCATTTCCACTCTACAGGAGCATATGTCTCTCCTGTATACACAGATAGTAGATACTGATTAGTATCATTATTAATCCAGTATCTCCCCTCTGGAGGAACTATCTTACTAACCTCCTCTACACTTCTGTTCTTACCCCAATTCATATATCCATATATCTGGCCTTGTGTGTAGGAGAAAAGTATACTTACACCGATACTTACAGATGAGAGTAGCACTA
>JAAZIL010000030.1 GCA_012800885.1 Candidatus Dojkabacteria bacterium | reverse complement strand
CTCTTAAGCTCCTCTTTATAAGAGTCCTTTAGGAATTTTTCAACAACTAAGGGAGTCTCCACCTTGGAGATTTCTTCCCTTTCTTCTCTTTGATTGTATTCAGATTCTACCTCACAATACACGAAGCCAAATAGCCAAAATTAACTATTTGCTTCAATATTTTGTTTCCTTTGGGAAAGATATAAATCTTTGACGAGATTTTAACTGCCCGTAGGAAGCCCCAAAATATGAAGCTTGGGCAGTTATTGTTCTCCGTCGGTTCATAGTAATCCTATGCACTCTCGGACAAGTTTCTCACTTGTTGTAGAAATATTACAACAGTCTTCTAGAAATATCAAGTGGCTAGAAATTTATAGTATTGTAGCTCTTAACTCTTCGTAGATTTTAGGATATTCATATTCTAATTGCTTAAATGCAACCATGTCGGAACAGGCATATTGATTAGTAATATCTTTCATTATAGCCCTAAATTCCACAATACCGATATTTTTACTCCCCCCAAGATTCTCTATTAGAGAATCAATCTTGCAACGAAAAGATGCCTGTGGTATCAGGGTGTACCCTGCAAAAATGTGTGCTTGAATTTCTATTCTCTTCTCTTCTTCTGGGGTGATAGATTTTCTAAAATCAAAATATTCTTCTTCAGAGGATATATTTTGGCTCTTAATAAAGCTTCCATGTAAAATATAGTGCCCAAATTCATGTGCTAATGTATACCTAGCCCTGGTCTCTTCATCCATATAAATATCACTGTCTATAACAATCTTATCAACACCATTGGTGGTAATATAGCTTTCAATACCATAGGTCCTTTTTAAATCCTTGTGTGTAATAATATTTATTCCATTCAGACATAAGAGGTTTTCTATCTCTACTGGTAGTGAAAGATCCGTCTCATATTGAGGTACAAAATTATTTACGACATCTATAATCTGATTATCCCTTAGAAACTTAATCCTCTGTCGGCTCATTTTCATCCCTAAGTTCTGAAATTAGTTGTAAAACCTTTTCCTTAGGGACATTATTATTTTTTGAAGCCCTTAGAAGAGCGGGTAGTAAATGTAAGTTTTTCTCAAACGAACTTTTTATATCTTCTGGAAACTCATTTCTGCTAATACTTGCTAAATCAAAGAATGCAACCCACTCCTCAGAATTTTCTTCAATGGAAAGAGCTTTTGCGATACCTCTTAATGTTTCATTCTTCTGTGGTGCAGGTATAATGTCATTTTCAAGTCTGCTAATGTATGCTGAATCAAGTCCAAACCTCTTGCAAAATTCCCTTAATGTATAACCCTGTGCAATTCTTCTACTTTGTATATATGAACCAAAGCTTTTATCCATTCCCTTTTTCATAAAAGTTATTGATAATAAGTATTATATAATATGTTGTACAATAAATACAACACCTTTGCAATGCCCTATAAATATTCCAAATTAAGTAGTTGCCTCACAATACCTAAATCAATATTAAAACTGTATTTCAAGTTCATGAATATGTCATATACGGGGAGTTTCATCAATCTACAAGCCTACAATTCTATTAATTACCATACCGCCTGTAGATAAGAATACCCTCTTCTTCATTCAATACTCTCTCTCTCACAGTAATATATTCTAATATCTCATTCTGAGTTGTTTCAGATATAGAACTCCATTCAATATTTAAAAAGAATTCTACAATTGCAATAATTTCATTCAACTTTTGAGTACAAGGAAACCTAAGTACTGAATTATTTAGTATTAACTCAGTATTACCCTCTTCACTCCTCAAAATTTCTAAAGCCCTCTTGTAGTTACGAGGAGTCCAATTCTCAGGATATTTACTAGGTAATAACATTGTTTTAAATCTCTTCTTAAAATCTGTAATCTCATCTATACCTCTCTCTATCCATATCAAAGTCCCAGGATCTTTTAATAAAGAAATTAATTGTAAAAGAAGTTCTTGATATCCCTCTCTAGGAAAATGATAAAGGTGTGATGCAAGAACAATATCATATTTCTCTTTATTGTTTCTATAAAATTCTTCAAAGGTTTGATTTATACACTCCCATTCTTTATTATGTCCCGTATTCTTTACAAGTTTCTCAAAAGGATCTGTGGAAGGTTCTAAAAAGGTTATCTCTGTATCCTTCTCTTTAGGAAGAGAGTTTATTAAAAACAAACCATCACTACACCCCACATCAAGAATTTTCAAGGAATTACTCTCTACCTCTGAAAGAATATTTCTTAACTGCTTAATAGAAATATCCAATGCATTAGAATATCTGGAGTATACCTCAAAAGGTGTAAGATTACCTTTCTCCTTTCTATACTGATGATTAGAAACAGAGGCCTGAACTTTTTTCATTAAGATTATTGTATATAATATTAAAAATATGGACAAGGATTACTGTAGAGTTTTTATGTCTCATCTATATTCTCTACAATATACGTATTTATTTTCTCTATTGTTTTAACTATCCTTTCTTTTTGAGTAACAGATACATCCTTATGATTAAACAGAGCCTCCTTCAACTTACTAATAAATTCTTGGTCTTCCTTATTTAAAAACTTACACTCCTTATATGAATCTAAAGAGAAATCTGTAGTCTTATAAAAGAGGTGGTTTAATAGGAAGATATGTGCCATTAATGTAAGATAGCCCCACTTTAAAGGAGATTGTGGAATTATCCCAGTATCTTTCTTCTTTGCCTCAAGATACTCTTTAACTTTTTCTTTGGGATATTCAGGTAGTTCAACTCTATCCCCTATTAATAACTTTGAAGTGTATTTCAATACATAATATCTAGCCCAAGACCCTTTTAATATTGCTTCTTTTGTTTCTTCTAAAGTAGAGATATATCTAAAAGAGATTTTATCTAAATCTAATTGTTTTATTCCAACATCCTTTTTTATTATTACATAGAGATCAATATCACTTTTTTCATCTGCATAGCCCCAATAACAAGAACCAAAAAGATATACAGAGACTAGGTTATCTTGTGTGATTCCTATCTTTTTTAATTCTTTTAAGATCTCTTCTTTATCTATAATTGGGTTAGCCATCATATGATTATATATCATAAGATTGACAGAAAGAATATTAGTAATAGAATATATAGAGAGTCATGAAGAAGAAAAAAAATGAAAATATAACTCCCTATCTAGCTATACCCTTCGCCTTTATCTTAGGATTTGCTTTAGGGATATTGTACTATGCGCTTTCTCCTAACTTACAAAAGAGTGAATATATAGAGATAAGAGAGAAAGGATATGAATATATCAACCCATTGATTGATTTTGAAACATTGCAACCTACGAATAGGGAAAAAATAAAAGATATTGAGAGAGCAATAGAAAGTTATATCACAGAGAGAAAACAAGACAAGGACATTACTCATATTTCAGTTTATTACAAAGATCTGACCACTGGTGCTTGGATAGGTGTAAATGAAAAAGAAGACTTCATACCAGCAAGCTTAAACAAAGTACCCCTTATGATGGCGCTGTATAAAAAAGAAATGAAGAATCCCGGATTTCTTCAGCAGAAGTTAACGTACCAATATTCAGAGTCGTTTAATGGGTTGTATCAACAGATAGAACCGATAATCTATCTTGAAGACGGTGAAGAGTACACTATCGATGAGCTGATTAACCAATTAATAGTATACTCTGATAACTCTATTTTAGAACTACTCTACTCCACCCTATCTAATCAAGAAGGCCAAGAGATCTTCGATGACTTAGGGGTTACTAATCCATATACATATGGAACTTTCGAAGACAGTATGAGTGTCAAAGAGTATGCATCTTTTCTTAGAATTTTGTATAACGCTTCATACTTAAGTAAAGACCTCTCTTCTAAAGCATTACAACTCCTTACAGAAACTTCCTTTGACAAAGGACTCAAAGCGGGTGTACCGAGTGATATTAAGGTAGCAAATAAATTTGGGGAGAGAGGAATGACAAATAAAGACTCTGAGGAGATTTATCAAAAACATGATTGTGGAATTATTTACTATAATCCTAATCCATACATACTCTGTGTAATGACAAGAGGAGCAGATCCTAAAAAACTAACTGAATCAATCAATAAGATCTCTGCAATTGTTTACAAGAAGGTATCAAAGTAATACCTGCTACAATGCTAAATTAGAACCTATTTGAATAACCCAGAGATTGTAATATTATCATCTATCAACAAAACCCTCTCACCTTTAATAATATGCTTGTAGAACAGATAGAGAACTTTAGGGTTTTGATACCTCTTAAACATATACAATCCTACAAGATAGATGTAGAGATTTTTAGGAGGTAATAATTTAATTAGAGGGATTTGTCCCATCTTATTTAAAATATATACTTCCATAT
>JAAZIL010000029.1 GCA_012800885.1 Candidatus Dojkabacteria bacterium | reverse complement strand
GAAGAATAGTAATATGAATATTTCGGGTACAGTGAGATTCTTAGAAAGTATTACAGAGTTCTCAATATCAGTAGATGGAACTGCGTTAACAGGTGTTAATTTTGTTGATGGTACCTTCAACTATACTCTATCTCTGTCTTCATACAGTGTTGGTAATCATACTTTGGTGGTTACAGTGAAAGATAATTACGGTAAAACAGATAGTAAATCAGTAATATTTACAGTTGAGCCTCCATCGGGAGAGTAATTATACAAAGGTTTTTTTTACCCTCTCTTCAATTCTCTCTTTAATTTTAAGGTACTCTTTTGTTGTTAATGTTTTCTCACTATGTTCAATAGTAACCCTTAGCGTTATATTCTTTGATAGTTTATCCTTACTATATATATCTAAACACTCAATATGCCCTACTCTTCTTTTACTGTTTACAATATCCAGTACAGTATTTTTCAAATCTTCATACTTTGTTTCCTTGGGAAGTGTAAAGCATATATCTTGATATATGGCAGGATATTTAGAACCACGTGTTTCTCTTTTGTTAAACTTAGTTATCTTCTTTAGTTCTTCTAAATTAATCTCAAAAGCAGCTGTAAATGAGGGTAGTTTGAAATTGTCTTTTACACTACTATCAATCTCTCCCATTACTCCTAATACTGTATTTTTCTTCTCTCTTGTATACTCAATTAGTACAGCACTGTGATGATTAAAAGAAGGTAAAATGTTCTTTACCCAAACAGGTAAGTCAAGTTGAGAGCTATCTGCAATCAATTTGTATTGGAGGGTATCTGTATTTAATTTAGTTGTAATTTTTTCAAAGTATCTCTTAACTTGATAATATGGATTCCCTTCAATAATATCTTCTTTAGTAGAGAACATTAGACAGAGGTGCCAATCTTCTTTAGGAAGTAAGAAATTATTTAAATACTTCTTCTGATGTGGGATATTAAATTCATACATACAGAGAGATGATATATTCTTCTGGATATTGTATTGTGCTTTCTCTAGCATTGAGCTAAGAAGAGAGGTTCTCATGAGTGATAACTCTGGTGAGAGAGCATTTTTAATATGAAAGGCTAGATTTGGATCTTGTTTTGATTTCTCGATAGTCTCAATACTAGTAAAACTGTATGTATCTATCTCTACACATCCAGAATTACTTAATATGTTTCTAATTGTTTCTTTAATCTGAATATTACTATTTACTTTAGGAGATTTAATATCTCTCTTAGGGAGTACCAACTCTATATTCTCATATCCATAAATTCTTGCAATATCTTCATAGATATCTTCTGGAATATATATATCTGTTCTGAATCTGGGAGGTATAACAGTGATATATTCATCTTCATCCTGGCTACTTACTATTTGGTATTCAATGTGGGAGAGTATATCTTCTATCTCTTTCCTGTTTAAATCTGTCCCTAGTACAGTGTTTAGAGTCTTTGTAGAGAAAGAAATACTTTTTGATTTCAGAGGTTCTGGATATATATCAATTATGTTACTTGCTACTTCCCCTTTTGCGAGCTCATCAACAAGTTTAATAGCTCTCTGAATTATTGAGAGAG
>JAAZIL010000028.1 GCA_012800885.1 Candidatus Dojkabacteria bacterium | reverse complement strand
GATCTAAGTTGTTTGCTAGCATATCCAAACCTTGATATCCATCACTTGCTTTTAGTGCAATATATCCAGCACCTTCAACCAGTTCAGCATATGAATCTAATAGTGGGAGTTCGTCTTCAATTATTAGTATTTTTTTTGTGTCTGCCATAATGTATAAAGTATAAGTTAATTAGGTCTTAATACACCTTCATTATTATATATAGTGTAATCAAACAGAGTAGGGTACCCAATATTTCTTTCACTAGGGATGATAACTTGTTTTCGTTTAACCGTCTGTCCACACTGTACTTCAGCAATAATTTTGTAATCACTTAATAAATTAACACACTCATCACTACCTTTTGGTTGTATAGATACGCCTATTTTTCTCTGGAGAGGGAGAATTCTAATTTCATAGATTCCATAACTGTCTTTCCGTATATTCTTTAAATCATTATATTCAAGTAAATTATCTGTAGAATTCGAAAGAATAGTCCTTTCAATGGAAGTAGATGGAGCCACTTCGCTACTACAATCACTGCCAGGATTTGAAACACAGTACAGCTTCATATCATCTAAATCATAGGGTTTAACTTCATCATTAGATTCATTTATATATACCTCTTTAACTGTAAAAGGAGCTTGGTTACCCTCTATGTTCTCAAAAGCAAAATGTACATTACAACTATCAGGAATATTCGCTTTATAAAGATTTACCGCCTTTACCTCACCAACATCAATCTCAGTAAAATCACCTATATCTGCATAAGAAATCATTACTTGAGGACTTGGAGGTTCAGTATTGGTACACCACTCAGTTGACATGGTAAGGATCTCTGTATCTATCCCATTTTCTTCTAAGAATATCCTGATTTTATCTAGTTCGTCTAAAGCAGGAGAATCATCATCTTCCAAGTAACCTCTTAGAGCATTCTGTACAGCTTGCAAATCACTAGATATAAAGATATCTAAGATGGAATCTGCTTGCTCTAATGCTTTCTTACCATCTGTAGTTTCAATTGATATCTGTTTACTAGTAATAACCCTAGAGTAGAGTGCAGCTCCAATTACAGAGGCTACAACTAGAACAACCATTATTATTGCAATGGCTTGCCCTGAATATTTTTCCTTGTTTTTCATAATTTTAGGCTATCAATAAATTAATACCATGTCAAAGCCTCTGTTGAGATAATCGCTTTTCTCTGAACAGAGGGCTTAACCAAAATATGTTGTTTAAGAGGCCAAAATAGAGGCTCAATCGTCATATCTATCTCAAACATACTATTTTTATCATCTCCTACATCGATGTAAGACATCTCAAAACTAGGGATATCCATAATAAGGGAGTGTAGGAAAGTTGTATCTGACAAACTAGAAGAGAAGCAAGTCCCATGATCATCTAATTCTCCTCTAACAATCCTCTGTACTAAATAACCATATTCTTCGTTGTCTTTATCCTTAAAATATCCAATACAAGACCAAGTATCGTAACCGTATATTTTAACATGTAATTCATTACCTACCATCCCATCGACTTTCTCAATATCTCCATAAATACCTTCCATGTCAGCAACATCGGTCACCGTCACTACATCACCTGAAATACTTAATCTTCTTTCTCCTGAATCAAATAGTAAGATGTAATCTAATTGACTATTAGATACTGTCTTCTTTATCAGTTCCATAATATAATCTATATCTTTCCTTGCAAGATTCTTCATGTTTGTAGAATTAGATGCTTTAATAATAGTATTCAGTGTTACTCCAACAAGGAGAGATATTATCCCTATTAACATAATAGTGAACAACATCTCTACTAAACTAAACCCATTGTACTTAACTCTTTTTTTCATTACAGGTTTATAACAGCTAAATATTCATAATCTTTAATATCATTTTTAGTGGTATTCAACCCTTTATGCTTCTTAGAGCCCACAATAACAGTAAATAGAACCTTCTGCTTATCAGAGGCCTCTGTCTCTCTGCAGAAAACTTGGAAGTAAGGATCATCTGTATTCGAAGAAGATGACACAAATTCCTCTCTTACTTTCCCAATTATCGAACTTGTAATATCTATTGTTCCACTCCCATCCTCCGCAAACAGGTAACATGTACCTAGCTCTATATCATCATGAAATATATTGTCATCAGGATTATTCACTCTCTCTTCTATAGCTTGTCTCTGCAAGTGTACTGCTGTAGACACCGCAAGATACTCCATCTCATCTTGTATCTCTAATCTACTTAACTCACTGAGAGAGGAAGAAGATATTCTCATTAAGACTATACTTACGATACCACTTATCATTAGAGCAATAAGTGCCTCCGCAAATCCTACACCACAATATTTCTTCTTTAAATTTCTCACGGCTCTTTCCTATACATTTTAATCTCTGATTCCAAACTATATCTCTCATATGCACTTCCGTTTACAACTATACACCCAGTATCTGTAGGATCACATTCAGTACCAATCTTTTCACCATCTTTATACGTATGGTGTAAAATAATTCCAGATGAAGGATAAACTGAAATAATATCAAACTTTCTGCTTCTTTTTCTTTTAATTACAATCTCTATGAGATTACTTTCAAATTGAAGATTCTCAATAGTACCAGAGTAGTTAACAGGTTGACCATCTTTGTCATAAAGAAGGGCACGACCTGTAACTGATTCAAATAGGATGTACTGAACATCATTATTTACTTCAATATTATCTGCTATTGATACCAGACCGTTGGTATCATAACCTGATACCAATGCCAGATTACTCTTACCTGATACAATAGGTCCTCCTATAGGTAAGGGCAAGCAAGCATTACACTGTTCATCCACTCCGTAACTATGCTTTATTTCATCGCTTACATTCCAGTCTGGTAAAGGAGCTTTCGTTCTGGGATCTCCAAACTTATCAAATTGAGACACCCACCTAAAATATCTATACCCTCCTGTAGTACTTAAATTGGATAAATCTATGCCTATCCCATATATCCATTTCGTTTCCTCTCCTCTTTTAGTATTTATTGCCATATGTTGAGCAAGAAGAATATCTTGTTTTAAAGTCTCAACATTCTCTCTAATTAATGCTGTTTCTCTAAACCCTAGAAAAGATTGTGTGCCAACACTCATCAGAATCAACACTATTGACATAATCACCAGTACCTCTGCAAGAGAAAAACCTTTTTTCTTTGCCTGTTTTTTATCCATTAGCAGTTTAAGATATATATATACTAATTTATCAGAAACATAGAGAATTAACAACACCAATTTACAGACCAAAGAAGAGTACCTTTTTAAGAATAGAGTTAACTAAGTCATTAAAAAGAAAAAGGAAGCTTAAAGCCATAAACATAAATGGAAGAAGTGCAAGAGAGGACTTAAATGTAGCTTTCTTTCTCAGAACTAAATAGAGTGCATATCCTGTCGACAGAAAAAGAAAGATGTATATAAACCCTACATATGCATATATATCAAAAATAACACTTAGAGCAAGAAGCACTAATATGTCACCCAAACCGAAAGGTTTCTTCAATATCTTTCCTAGAAAGAATATAAGGAGAGAAAATAGCAATCCAACAACAATACTGTTATCAGGGATACTACTCGTAGTAAGTAGTAAAGCAAAAAAATAGACAACAGTCAGAATTAAAAAGATGTTAACCAATGACCTTGGCACCCCTTTGTATATCCTATCGTAATATGAAAAACAGAAGAAAAATATTAATACAATATATAAGGTAGGAGATAAGGAGTAATAATATATACTTGCTAAACCTAAGCCTAGGAAAAATTCTGATAAAGGATAATAGAGAGGTATCTTGTAATTACATATAGAACACT
>JAAZIL010000027.1 GCA_012800885.1 Candidatus Dojkabacteria bacterium | reverse complement strand
TCTACCCAAACTCCAACAACTTCCCAATTATCAGATAACAGAAAACCTGTGTATACCAGTAAGATATTCCATAACATTGAACCTAACAAGGTAAAAACTGAGAAAACAAAAAAAGGCATTTTAGCTACACCAGCAGGAAAAGATATTAACGTTCTAGCAATAGGTATCAATCTACCAAATAGTACTAACCCATTCCCATACTTATCAAACAGTTTAAATGAAAACTCTATATCTGATTCTTCAATAAAAAGGTATTTACCGTATTTATTCAAAAAATTTGTCACAGCCTTCTCTCCCCACTTACCAACTAAATAGAATGGGAGAGAACCTAAATATGCACCCAGTGTAGCTACAATAATAACTACAAATATATTCATCTCTCCTTGTGAAGCTACAAAACCTGAAAAAGGAAGAATTAGTTCACTAGGAATAGGAGCAAAGAAACTCTCAATTAAAACGGCTAAAAATACACCAGGGTAACCGATAACAGAGATAATATTAACTAGCCAGTTGATAACTGTTTGAATCATAAAAGAGATAGTAAAATTAACCTTCAGATGATATCCCAAAACTAACTGTATTGCCAACCTCTACCCTATTCTCTTCGCAAAACCCACTGTTTACTTCTAATATGTATAAAGCAGGTAATATAGAAGATATAGTAGGACAGTAATCTTTAGAACAAGGCTGTTCTTTTTCAAATATCTCTACAATTTCACCACTCTCAGAGATATATATAATATCCAGTGAGATATACATATCTTTCATCCAGAAAAAATGTTTCCCCTCGTTCTCCATAGTAAAGAGCATGCCTTGATAATCCCCAAGAGATTCTCTCTTAGATAATCCCTGAGCCCTTGAAATATCATCATCGGCTATCTCTACGCTAATGACTATCTCATTCCCATCTCCATTTGTAATTAAAACTCTATCAATTGTCTCCCTCTTCTCTTCTTCTTCAATCTTCTCTTCTTTTCCTAGCTTCTCAAACGATATATCAAAAATATTGTATTTAGTTTGAAGTATGTAAAAAAGTGCTATTACAAAAAATATATAGAGAAATAATTTCAATTGAGTTTTCATATATAGATAATATACATAATAGGGATTATTAACAATATTTAAATAGACACTTCATTATATATAATGTAAAATGCTTCTGCTATAAGTTTTGCATACTAATATTCAATGCAAACATTTACAAAAGAGCTTAATCCTCTACACGGAAGAATTGATAAAATTAAAGATTTCTCTAAGATAAAACCTCAAACCTCAGTTGAAAAAGAGGAGTATCCCCATTTAGAGATCGTAACCCAAATTAACATTAGGGCTGTTAAAAAAGCCATTTACAGATTACATAAGCTGGAGATTGAATTAGAAGATCAAGCAAAAGCAATACAGATGGAGACTGACTTAGATGAAAGGATATCTGCAGTAAGAATTTACAACAAAATATTAAAGAGTATCTATGAGTGTATAGATAGGATAAACAAAGAGTTAATTAAGGTTGATACACCCTACTTCGGTAAAATTCTTTTTGAAACAGATGTAAAGAAAACAAAGAAAGTATTACCAATATATATTGGTAAGTTTTCGCTAATGGATCCTAATACATTTCAACCTTTAATAAGTGATTGGAGGGCTCCAATTGCAAACCTATACTATGAAAATAGTGGACCTACCAAGAATCTTACATTTGAAGCACCATCTGGAGTTAGAGAAGGAGATTTAATCCAAAAAAGACAGTTTAATATCTCTGAAGCACGCTTTGTATCTATATATGATGCTAAGAGTGGCAATATTGCTGCTGATGAATTTCTTCTATCTCAGTTAACTGAGAGACTTGGTCAAAAATTAAAAGATATTGTTAGTACCATACAGAAGCAACAGAACCTAATTATTCGAGACGAGGCAAATAAGCCTGTGATTATTCAGGGTGTAGCTGGTAGTGGGAAAACTACTATTTTACTGCATAGATTAGCTTACCTTTTCTATACATACAAGAACAAAATTCATCCTGAAAAAACATTAATTATTGCTCCTAACAAGATGTTTCTAGACTATATCTCAGATGTTTTACCTAGTTTAGGTATTCAACATGTAGAAGGAAACACCTATATTTTCTGGGCAAAAAGTATACTGGATTGGGATGACACATATACTGTATATCCCGGAGAGGAGAATCTAGAGATAAAAGAGTATAAAGGGGGAGTAGAATTTATCAATCTTTTAGAGAAATACTTCGAAGAATTTGAATCTAAACTACTAGATAACATTCCATACTCTCGCAGAGATACTATTAAAAAAAGATACTACAAACTTAAAGAGATGTATCCTGAGATTGCGATGGAGGAGAGATTAACTCTTTCATTAGAATATACTTTCGCACAGAAACAATTTAATAAGAAGAAAACAGGATATATAGATGTTGAGAGTGAATTTGAGAAAGGTAAAAGGAGTGAAATTGCTAAATATTTTAAGAAAATGACTACACCTATCGATATGTACAGAAATATGTTTAAAGAAGGATACACAGAACAGAGTATTGCGGAGTATACATTAAAAGGAACAGTTAAGAAAGGTAAACTTAAAACATTTAGAGTAGAAGATTTAGCACCTATTCTTTATCTATTTATGAAAATACACGGTCACAAGGAGTTTGAGAAAGAATACATAATGGTTGATGAAGCACAAGATTTAAGTTTAATACAGATAGTAACTCTAGTACTTATTTCAAAGAATTACAATATTACATTAGCTGGCGATTTAGCTCAATCAATTATTCCACCTTTCTATATTAAGGACTGGGAGAGTGTTA
>JAAZIL010000026.1 GCA_012800885.1 Candidatus Dojkabacteria bacterium | reverse complement strand
ATGGAGAGAACAAATGTGAGAGAGATAAAAAATGTCTAGAGTAAACCTAGATATATACCGAGTAATGAAACTACTAAGGTAAATAACCAGAATCTCATTGTTATCTTGTATTGAGGCCACCCTACTGCTTGGAAATGATGGTGTATGGGGGCTATTTTAAATACTCTCTTTTTAAAAAACTTCATACTAATCATCTGTATTGCGCTTGAAAGCATAATTAGCCATGTGATAGAGGAGAATGCAAAGTATGGAATAAGGTTATCTGTAACCAAACCTATGTAAAACATACTGAATGCCAGTGGCATTGCACCAGGTCCTCCGTTCCAGAATCTGGCAGGAGGTATATTGAAGTAGAGATTGACAATTAGAACACCTAGTAAAACTGCTAAGAAGGGTAAGAAATCGAACTTGTTTTGTACTAGAAGAAGTACAAACATAGCAGATGTTATTATTATAAACATGCCTATCATTAAACCATCTAAGCCGTCTGATATCTCACCTGAATATATTGCAAATTGCCCTATTACAGCAAGAATTAATAGGATTAAGGGTGTTACATTTATAGCTAGAAGAGAGAATACTTTGATTTCAGTAAAATATCCTGTTTTGTGTAATAGATACATTACTCCTAAGTTAAGTAGTATAGCAAAGAAGAGCTTTCCTAATCTCCATTCAAATGTCTCCTGCATTACTCTTAATTTCTCATTATTCTTACATCCATTAGTAAATACAACCACATCTATCAATCCCCAGAAACCGAAAAGTATAAAACCAATAAGAAGCACTTTTAAGAGTGGAAACATAGGTGTAACGAGATATGTTATAAAGGGTACTATAATCCATATTAAAATCCCTCCTAAATTAGGTGTACCATCAGTTTGTGTAGTTCTCATTATTCTCATAAATACACTATTAGTTCCCCCTTTATCTTTGAGAGAGGTCTTTTTTATTCCGCTTACTTGATTAAATTTGTAAAGTAAACTAATCATTATTGGTGCAAATATTACTGAAGCAATAGTAGAGATGAGGAGATATTTAAAGTTTTCCCTGAGTATGTCTATCATAATTAAGTTTTCTAAATTATTACGGTATTATCTCAATTATTTTTGGGTATTTCTAGGTCATTAGCGATATTGATGAATATGTTTGTCCATAGAGGTGCTACATTTGTTGCAGCAAAAGGATTGTTTTTTGGTTCCTCTAGTCTTACTAACATAATCATTTTTGCATCCTTAGAGGGTGCAAAGCCTACAAAGGTAGTAGTTGTCTTGTCTTTTTCATACCCAGTTCCATCTTTTTTGGCTATCTGTGCTGTTCCAGTTTTACCCGCTATATCATAGGGTTTTAGTTGATTAATATATGATATGTTAATATCTCCATCCTCAATAACTTTTGTCATCATTTCAGCAACTGAGTCAGCAACTTCTAGTGAGATAGGTTCTGAGATAACCTGTGGTTGAAAAGTAATTTTCTCGGTTTTATCAGAGATAGAGGATACTATATATGGTCTCATTCTCTTGCCGTGATTTGCGATAGTACTTATTGCAGAGATTACCTGTAAGGGTGTTGCAGATATACCTTGGCCAAATGATGCTGTAATTATATCTAATCTTGTCCAGCTATCATAAGATTTTAGGAAGCTATTGCTCTCTTCTTGTAGCCCTATCCCTAAAAAACTTCCTATTCCAAACTCTTTAAGTTTGTTGTAAAAGTAGAGAGGTTCCACTTCCAAAGCTGTAGTTGCAATACAGGTATTAGAAGAGTTTTTAAGCATCTCCCAAAGATTGTTTCCCACTCGGTTTTTTGTTCCATGTATGAATTGTTCTTCCTTTTAAATCATCATACTTAGTGGCCTCATAAAGATCTAGATATCCAGTAGTATCATTACATTTAAAATCACTTGATATAGCACCTGATTCTAATGCAATTGCAACTGTAATAGGTTTATGAACAGAGCCGTATTCATATACATCTGAAACAGACAAGTTTTTGAATATCCAAGGATCAGATACTCTCCAGTATTCATTAGGATTGTAGTTGGGATAGTTTGCCATAGAGATAATCTCACCTGTCTTAGGGTTCATAATAATTACAGAGCCACTTTTAGAACGTGTATTTTCAACACCCTCTTTTAATAATTTCTCTACTTTGTTCTGAATTGCAGGCTTAATAGTAAGTGTGAAGTCTTTACCAGATCTAGGTAGAATCGGTTCATACTCTGCAGTAAGTATTGTATTTCCTAAGTAATCTTTCTCTTCGTAAGTGTATCCTTCTTTACCTGTAATATCACCGAAATAGAAACCTTCTACTCCATACTGTCCCAAAGCCTCTCCTTCTGAGGTTTTACCAATAAAGCCGAGAACATGAGAAGCTAGTTCTCCATTAGGATATACCCTTTTAAGATCTCTTTCAAAGTATAGACCGAAACCAGGTTTCCCGAGACTCTCTCCATTGAAAATATTGACTGTTTCAAGAGCGGTTTTTTTCTCATTGTCTATTCCTTTTGCTAAATTAACAAACAGGAAGTCATCTGTTATTTTATTTGCAATAATCTCTCTCTCTACAGCTAATATTGAGGAGACTGTGGTTATATACTCATCAACTTTACTAAAGAATAGCTCTCTCTCTCTTTTATCAGTACTTAGAGAAGCGTAAAGATTCCATACAGGTTGATCAACTGCTAATACAGTACCATCTGCTGCATATATTATTCCTCTCTCAGCAGTCTGTTTATCAGTATCCCTATACTGTTGTTGAGCAATTAATTGAAATTTATCTGAATCAATTATCTGCCATCTAAATGCTTGAATAATGACACTAAGGCCTAAAAGTGTTATTCCCCACAGTATAATTTTGTGATTTCTTCTCTGGATTGTTATACCGAGCTTCTCTTGTTTACTGTATTTCTTTTTCGAGTGAAGATGATTAAGACTAGACATTAGTAAGTTGCTACTAAAGTTGTATCCTCAATATATATGTAGGTTTGTACTTTATCTTGTGTAAGAGATAGCTTCTTATTAGAGAGCTGTTCAATTACTCTTATCGAACCACTCTTTGCAATACTCTCTGATATCTTTCTGTTTTCCTCAAGAAGATACTCTTTCTCTCTATTTAAAGATTGTAATTTTCCTCCAAGAGGCGTGAGAATTGAATTAATAACAAGTTGAGATAGTGTAAATATGATAAAAGAGGATAGAGATATTATACTAAAAAGAGATTTCTTCTGTTTATTTGTATTTTTCATTTTTCTATATTTTTTCTATTATCCTAAGTTTTGCTGAAGCGGATCTAGGATTTATCTCTGCTTCTTCCTCGGTTGGGGCAATAACTTCTTTTGAAAGAAGTACTCCTTCTCCGCTTACAGCTAAACTATTAAAGTAATCTTTAACTATCCTATCTTCTAATGAATGAAAGGATATTACACAGATTCTTCCTTTACTGTTTAAGAACTTAAAAGATATGTCTAGTACTTTTTTTAATGAATTTAGTTCATCATTTACCGCAATTCGCAGAGCCTGAAAGACTCTGCGAGAAGGGTTCTTAGAACTTTGATGAGCTGCCGGCACAACTCTGTAGACAAGTCTTGTAAGATCTCCAACTGTATCTATATCCGTGATATTTTTTTTAATCTCTTTTGCAATACGATTTGCGTATCTCTCTTCTCCGTATTTTCTAAATAGTGTAGTCAATTCCTTCTCTGTTAATCCGAGTAACAGGTCTTTAGCTTTTACTTCTAGATTCATGCTCATTCTCATATCTAGTGGCTCTTCTTCCTTTAAATAACTAAATCCTCTATTATGTGATTTCTCTAGTTGTCTAGATGATAATCCTAAATCTATTAGTATCCCGTCTGGTTTTCTTTCGTATCTTAGGAGAATTTCATCTAACTTTGCGAAATTACTCTCTACTATATGCCAATTACTTTTTATTTCATCTTTGTAGTACCTTTTGACAAAATCGATAGCATATCTATCTTGATCAATACTTAACAGTAATCCTTCTGAGTTTAATCTTCTCAGTATCTCAATACTATGTCCTCCATCACCAAGGGTACAATCAATGTAGAAAGAGGTAGGATTAATATTTAAAGCATTAAGAGATTCTTTAAGAAGTACTGGTACATGTACCTTATCCATCTACTTTACTACTCATTTTACTTATTTCATTAGCAATATCTTCTCCTCTCTGTTGAAGGTACTTTAGTTTCTCTTCCCACTTATCCCTATCCCATACCTCTATCCAGTTTATTAAACCGATAAAGACAACATCTCTATTAAGTTGAGCGTGTTCAAAAAGAGATTGTGGTATTACAAATCGTCCTAATTTATCCGTTTCTATCTCTACTGCACCACCTACAAGGAATCTACTTGTATCACGAATGTTTTTATTTATAAAAGAGCCATTAATCACTTCTTTTGCTACTTTTTCCCACATCTGTTTATTAACAAGTATCAACGAATCTTCATATCCTCTTGTTAGAATTATCTCTTCACCCAATTCGTCTCTAAACTTTTTAGGAAGTGATACTCTCTTTTTGTTTCCGATAGTACTCCTGTACTCTCCAATAATCATGCGCAATTTTACCACTTCTTACCACTTCTTGCCACTAATGTATCATTTAGTACTGTGATGGTCAAGAGAGAAATACTAGAGGATTGTAATATGTAATAAAAGTATGGATTTAAGGTAGAATTTTTTTAAATCTGAAGAGTGAATATATCCAGATAATAATTATTATTGCAAAATATGTTTTTTATCGATAAAACAGTTATGAAGAAACTCATCTGTGGGTTAGAAGTATAAATAGTTTGGATAAAAGTTCAAGATTCTAATCTCTCCACTTAACATCTGCACTTAAAGCTTGTAGATTTTCAACAAAATTAGGATGTGCCCTTTTTATTGCATCTGCATCATAGATAATACTCTCACCATCAATGGTTAATGCAACCATTAAGAGAGCTACAGTAGCACGAATTATTTTAGGTGCATTAACCTCTGCTGGAGATAGAGGCTTATTCCCAAAAACAATTACTCTGTGTGGGTCACACATAACAATGTGTGCTCCAAATTTAATCATTTCTGGTATCCAGAAGAAACCTCCTTCATAGAGTTTGTTCCAGAACATACTATTACCTTCTGCTTTTACAGCTAAAGCCATCATTAAAGGTAGTAAGTCAGCAGGGAAATATGGCCAAGGTGCAGCCTCTACTTTTTGAAGTATATTTTTAGTATAGGGTTGTAGAACTTTCAGTGTAGAGTTACGCTTAACAGATGCTCTATCTTCATTGTAAAGGATATCAACACCGAATTTATGGAATGTTTTTTTAATTAATCCAAAATATTGAGGCACAGCGTTGTTGACACTCACCTCTCCTCCTGTCATTGCTCCTAGTGCAAGTAATGTTGTTATTTCATGATAATCTGAAGATACTGTATAAGTTGTACCACTCAATTTCTCTACACCTTTCACTTTAATAGTAGAAGAACCAACTCCTTCAATATCTGCACCCATACTAATTAAGAATTTACAGAGATCTTGTACATGAGGTTCTGATGCACTATTAATCATAACGGAGGTTCCCTTTGCTAAGCACGCTGCCATAATGAAGTTTTCTGTGGT